>JAIDPG010000149.1 GCA_029062865.1 Oscillospiraceae bacterium | reverse complement strand
TCCATTTGGAAAAAATATTTACAATATTTATTATACACGATTTTTTGAGATTGTCAAGCGAAAATATCCAGATTTCGGGATAATATGCGCGATTTTTGAATTTTTTTAAAATCTTTGCTTTTCTTGCCTCTTGTTCCTTGAATTTCTTGCCTCCGATTATGTTAATTATGTGATATTTTTCTGATAATTTCAACAGATAATTGATAAAAGACTTGACAAAATTTGTGTTCACTGGTATAATATAACTATGAATTAAATTTTTTAAAATCAGGAGGGTAAAATTATGAAGTTTAATGAAAAGCTGGATATTTTGCTTGGCAGACGCAATATTAAGCGTGTGGAGTTCGCCGACAAGGTGGGAATTACTTACCGCGCGTTCGCATATTATATGAGCGACACGCGCAAGCCCCGCAAGGGCGTGCTGGAGCGTATTGCAAGTGAGCTCAAGGTTACGCCGGAGTTTTTGCTTGACGACAAGCAGGAGCTGGAGCTTTCGCAGGAGGAAAAGTTCATCAAGAGTATGTCCGACAGCGGCAAAAGCACGACGGAGGCGGAGAAATTCCTGTCGCAGTCCAGAGGACTTTTCGCGGGGAATTCCTTGTCCGACGAGGATAAGCAGCACCTGATGAAGTGCCTCACCGAAATCTACGAGGACTCCCGCCGGAACAAAAAATAATGCAAAAAATAATGAATCGTATCATAGATGCCGCCGAAGAAATTCTCAAAAGCTTCGGCGGCAGAGATATTTTTGAATCGGCGGAGAATTCGGGCGCGAATGTCTGGTTTCGCGAGCTCGGCGGGCTGAAGGGCTTTTATATCTGCGAAAACGGGGCAAGATATATTGTAATTAACAAGGCGCTTGACGACGCGCTGAAAAGGGTCGTCTGCGCGCACGAGCTCGGGCACGACACGCTCCACCGAGAGCTTTCCGCGGGCGGACTTCGCGAGGGCACGCTTTTTCTTGACTCAAACAAAATCGAGCGTGAGGCGAATGTTTTCGCGGCGTGCGTTCTGATAACCGATGAGGAAATTCTCGAGGCGATGAGCGAAAGCGCCGACCTCGCAAGCGTTTCCGCGTCGCTTAAACTGCCGCCGGAGATTGTATTATACAAGCTTGAAACGATGAATTTTAAGGGCTATGCTTTTAATCTAAGCGAGATAAAAAACGATTTTTTGAAATAATCGAATGCAAAAGCGCATTTTCCCCTCCGAGGGTGGGGAAAACATCAAAAAAAACAGCCGTTCTCCCCGCCGAGGGTGGGGAGAACGGTAATCAAAAAGGAGCCGATAGTTTGGATATTAAAGCAGTATTAAAGACTTTGACGGCGCAGATCGGCGTTTCGGGGGACGAGTTCCCCGCGTCGATGGCCGCGGCGGAGCTTCTGGAAAAATACGCCGACGACGTTCTCATTGATGCGTTCGGGAACGTCACGGGCTATGTGTGGTCGCAAAGTGACAACGCGAAAACTCTTATGCTCGACGCGCACATTGATCAAGTGGGTTATATCGTGACTTCCATTGGCGACGGCGGATTTTTGAGCGTCGGCGCGTGCGGATCGCCCGACGTGAAAATGCTGCTCGCGCAGTCGGTTACAGTTCACGGGAAAAAGCCCATTTTGGGCGTAGTTTCGACGCTTCCTCCGCATGTTCAAAAGGACAACAAAACCCCAGAAATAAGCGACATTTCAATTGATATCGGAATGGACAAAAAGCACGCCGAGGAGCTTGTCTCGCTCGGCGACAGAGTAACGGTAAATTCCGAATTCAGAGAGCTTTGCGGCGATATAGTTTCCGCGCCCGCGATCGACGACAGAAGCGGCGTTGTCGCTATTCTTGCGGCGTTGGAGATGCTGGGAGAACGCGATCCCGCATACAATATCGTCGTGTGCTTCTCCGCCCAAGAGGAGACCGGAGAGCGCGGCGCTAAGCAGACGGCTTTCCGTTTTCAGCCCGACGAGTGCATTGCGGTTGACGTTTCGTTCGGGAGAACGCCCGACAGCGACCCGAAGGAAACCGCAGAGCTTGGGAGCGGCGTTATGATCGGCTTTTCGGCGGCTCTGGATAAGAACCTGTCAAATTCCTTGAGGGCGCTTGCCATAAAGACTGATATTCCGTTCACGTGCGAGGTCATGCCGACTTCCACGGGCACAAACGCCGACGCGATCGGCGTGGCGGGAAAAGGCGTGAAATGCTGTACGCTTTCGTTCCCGATAAGATATATGCATACTCCCGTTGAATGTGTGAATATCAATGACATTGAAACGACCGCAAGGCTGATAAGTGAATATATCGGATTCAGACCGCGTGATGAATTTCGCATGGATAATGTGCGGCTCGGGAGGTGCGGAAAATGATAAGTGAACTCAGGGAGCTATGTTTGCTGAACGGTGCCTCGGGCGACGAGGCTCGCGTCCGCGAATATATCAAAAGCCGCATAAACGCCGACGAAGTGACGGTTGACAATCTCGGCAATCTTATTGTATTCAAAAAGGGAAAGAAAACTCCGAAGAACAAGATAATGTTCGCGGCGCATATGGACGAGGTCGGGTTTATGATAACCGATATTTCCGAGGACGGTTTTCTGAGCTTCGGTGCGGTCGGCGGGATAAACTCCGCGGTAGCAATCGGCAGGGCGTTGCGGCTTGAAAGAGGAGCCCTCGGAGTTATCGGCACAAAGGCGCTTCACCAGCAGTCAAAGGAGGAGCGCGGCAATATGCCGGGCTTTGACGAAATGTATCTCGACATTGGCGCGAGAACTCGTGCTGAAGCTGAAAAAATCGCCCCGCGCGGTAGCTACGCGTATTTCGAGTCGGATTTCTTTGAGTTCGGCGACGGCTTCGTAAAAGGCAAAGCAATAGACGACCGCGCGGGCTGCCTTGCGATGATTGATATGATAAACGGTAAGCCGAAGTATGACGCTTGGTACGCGTTCACCGTTCAAGAGGAGATAGGCACGCGCGGCGCGAAGGCGGCGGCGTTTACGATAGCGCCCGACATCGCGATAGTCCTCGAAACGACAACGGCGTGTGACATCGCGGGCGTTTCGGGCGGGAAAAAGGTCTGCGAGCTTGGGAAAGGCGCGGTGGTCTCGTATATGGACAGAAGCACCGTGTACGACAGGGCGCTGTATAAGCTCGCGTTTGAGACCGCGAAAGCGAACGACATTCCCGTCCAGACCAAAACGCTGATAGCGGGCGGCAACGACAGCGGAGCTATTCATGTAAGCCGCGGCGGAGTGCGTACCTGCGCGATCTCCGTTCCGTGCAGGTATCTGCACTCGCCGTCCTGCGTTATCA
>JAIDPG010000148.1 GCA_029062865.1 Oscillospiraceae bacterium | reverse complement strand
TTTTAAAGCCGCGTTGGAGACATAAAACGGCTTGTTTTTCAGCACCAAAAAATCGGTAAAAAACGCCCCAAAAACACGCGTTTTCTGGGTTCAAATTGAGGAGAAATCTGTATGAGAAAAATCAACGTCGCGGCGGCGCAGTTTTCCGTGCCCGAATCCCGCGAAAAATCCATCGAAAAAGCGGAGCGTCTGACGCGCGAGGCGGCGGCAAACGGCGCGAATATCGTGCTGCTCCCGGAGCTGTTTGAAACGCCGTATTTTTGCCAGGAGCGTCGCTACGAGCACTACGATTTGGCTCTCCCTATCGCCGAAAACCCTGCCGTAAAGCGGTTTGCCGAGGTCACGAGGGAGCTTGGCATCGCGATGCCGATAAGCGTTTACGAGCGTGACGTGAATGCGTTCTACAACACGATCGCGATGCTTGACAGCGGGGAAATGCTCGGAATTTACCGCAAAACGCACATTCCCGACGACCACTTCTATCAGGAAAAGTTCTACTTCACGCCCGGCAACACGGGCTTCAAGGTGTGGGAAACGCGCTTCGGGCGGGTCGGCGTGGGCATCTGCTGGGATCAGTGGTTTCCGGAGGCGGCGCGGTGCATGGCGCTTTCGGGCGCGGAGCTGCTGCTTTATCCCACCGCGATAGGCAGCGAGCCTATCATCGAGTGCGACAGTATGCCCCACTGGCGGCGCTGTATGCAGGGTCACGCGGCGGCTAATCTCGTGCCGGTCATCGCCGCGAACCGCGTCGGCACGGAGAAGATCACCCCCGACGACGGCAACGCGCATCAGCAAAGCGAGCTGACGTTCTACGGCTCAAGCTTTATCACCGACTGCACCGGTGAGATCACAAAATCCGCCGACCGTTCCTCCGACTGCGTGATCATGCAGGAAATTGACCTTGACTCCTGCCGCGTGATGCGGCAGGAGTGGGGCGTGTTCAGAGACCGCCGCCCCGAAGCCTATCGGCAATTGGCAATGTAAAAATGACGATGTATAACTATTGTGTCAGCTTCGCCGACAGATTAAAATACCCCCGCGCAGCGGGTGAATTTTTTATCGCAGCCGAAGGCGAAGAAACCGCAAATTTAAGTCTTGTATTTAATTGACGGAGCAATAATTTCTTGCGAATTTGAGCGTTGACAATCCGCTGCAAAAATGCTATAATGAGTAAAAACGCAAAGGGGCGTGCGGTATGAAAAAATTCGAAAGACTTATCGTAGCTGTTGTTTATGTTGCGATAATGATCGGAGGGTGGGTTTGGCTTTTCGTAGATTCTTCAGCGCCGGGCAGCTACGCGGGCCCACTTATCCCGCCAATGATAATCATTAACATAGTATTATTTATCATGGCGATCGTTAACATTGAGAAATTCTTCGGCTCGTTGAAAAAGGAGGACAATTTAAAAGCGGCAGATCCCACGGATGAGACGGATATGCCGTCGTCGTTTATACCGAAAGAGCTTCCTATAAAGAAAAACTACAAAGCGCTTGCGGGTGCTGTCATTCAAATCGCGATAATAATCGCGGCAATGATATGGCTTTGCTGCAGTCCTATCGGACTTACCTTTAGTCTGCCGGCATTTGCAATTTTCACCGGGTTATATCACGGAGCATCTCTCTGCATTAAAAAATTCCGTAACTCGTTAAACAAGTAATGCGCCGCCGCAGGCGGAAGAGCCGTAAGTTTTATTAAAGAATAAAGCGCCGCATCGGGGGCTTGCGGTATATGGAAATTGCGTGGGCGAGCGAAATAAAAGTTTTTAAGGGTCGAGCGAAAAGCACTCGACCCTTTGTTATTTACGGTTATTTATGAAGAGAAATGAAAAAACGGCGTGTTATTCCGTATAGTAAAACGCCTTCGGCGCGGCGAAGCTTATCCCCGCCGCCCTGCAACGCTCGTCAAAATCGCCTTTTCTGCCGCCGTCGCTCCACTCAAAGTATATGCGGTAGAGCGTCTTGTAATACTCCAGCTCCTCGGCAAATTCGGGCGGGAGCTCGTGCTCGGAGAGTATCCTTTCGGCGGTTTTCACGTCCTCCTTGTAGACCTCGCGCGCTATGCAGCAGCCATCCGGGAAATGGTGCGCCCCGAAATCCAGATCGGCGATTTGGCTCTCAAAGTACAGCTCCACGGTTTTTTGGTCGCAGCCGGGGTGCTTGTAAGCGCGCTCCAAAACGTCATACGGGTCTTGCTCCAATTGCGGGTCGTGGGGATTGTAATACCGCCCGCCGAGCTGATACGCCCAGCGCAGCTGCGGCATCTTCTCTGCAAGGCACTCGCGTTTCAGATACTCGTGCATCAGCCCCGTCAGCTGAAAAGGCAGGCGCGGGCTGCCGTATATCCGAAAATCGGGGAACTTCCCCTCGTCGTAAAACTCGCGGCAGAAGCGAAACAGCAGCTCGTCCGCGTTGTCCTGCGGAACGTTCTTTTGGAAATCCTCCACGAACGCGAACAAAAGCTTGTTCGCCTGCTTTTTCAAGCCTTTTTCAAACAGCGCGGAATACTCGCCGAGCCCCGCCGTAAACTCCTCGTAGGTCATAGCTCTTTCCTCATAACAAGCGCGTCGTCGTCGGGATAGTAATTCTCCCTTACGGAAACGCGCTCGTAGCCAGCCTTTTTGTACAGCGAGATCGCGGCGGCGTTCTTGGTACGCACTTCGAGAAAGCACATCGCCGCTCCCTTTTTCCGCGCTTCCTCGTGGAAGCGCTCCAGAAGGCGCTTCGCTATTCCCCGACCACGCAAATCGGAGCGCGTGCCGATCTGGAACAGCTCTGCCTCGTCGGCGACGACCCGCCCGAACGCGAACGCCGCGAGCTCCTCTTCAACATACTCATAAACCGCAACGGAAAGCGGGCTTGTAAGCTCTGCCGTCAACATTCCGCGCGTCCACGGGCTGCGGAAGCAGTCAAGCTCCAGCTTGTGGAGATTGTCTAAATTCATCATTTCCTGACCGCGATTTTCAGCATATCGGCGAGCTTAATGCGGTTTCCGTTATGCAAAACTATTGCCTCGTAGACCTTGCTTACGACTATCGCGATAAGCACTACAAACGCCGCCAAAATTGCTACCGCGGCTATTATCTGCCCCGTGCCGAAGCTGCCGAGCAGCACCGCCGACGGCAGCGCGAACGGTGAGCTTATCGGGAAGTAATACGAGAACATCTGCACGGGATTTATCGCCTGTTCACCGTTTGCGAGGCTGTCTATGTTGAACATTACGGGGAAATACGAGAGGTACATTCCGAGAATTCCGACGATCGCGTAGGGGCTCATTGCCGCCTGCAGATCCTCCATTCTGGAGATAGACGCGCCGACAAGTGCCGCGATAAGCGAGTAGAACAAAAATCCGAGCAGGAAAATGATGATTATCATCACGATGTTGAACGGCGTGAACACGCTTTGCAGGTCGTTCATCGCCTGCGCTATCTCAAATTCGGAAGTGGAAACACCCGTCGGGAGCGCGTCCTGCGCGGCTTGCGAGAGCGCGTTCTGAATTTCGGGATCTTTCATCAGCTCCGCCGCCTTGCCGAGCCAACCGAACGGCGCGGACACGGCAAAGCTCGCCCAGCCGACGACGATGATCAGCGCGAACTGCAAAAAGCTCACAAGCGCCATCGCGAGCACCTTGCCGATAACGACGGCAAGCGGGCGAACGGACGTCAAGAGCAGCTCCATAACGCGGCTTGTTTTCTCCGTCGCTATCGAGTTCGCGACTATCGAGCCGTAGGTGTAGATCAGCATAAACAGCACAAGCGACACGACAAGCGGCAGCGCGTAGTTCACAAGCCCCTGAAGCTCGTTCAGGCTCTTGCCGCCCGCTTCGGTTTTCGTCGCGAATATCGAAACCTGCGTGTAAGCGTACTTTTCGGGAGCAACGCCCGCGTTCAGCAGAATCCGGCGGTTTACAAGCTCCGTCATAATGTTCCCGACCAAATCCGCGCTGTCCTTGGCGGCGGTTGTATAGTAGCTCCGCAGCTCATAGCCCGTGATGTTTCCGTCCTTGTCGGTTTGAGAAGTCACGTGGACGGCAATTTCCTGCTTCTCGGAGGATTTCAGCTCGTCCGTGAAATCGGAGATCCCGCCGCTCGGCTCGGAAAATCTCTCCGGGAACAGCTCGGCAAGCTTCGATTTGTCCTCCTCCGCGAGAACGCCCGCCTCGTCAAACAGATACAAAGCGCCGCTTTCGAGGAACGGATCGGTCTCGTTATCGGAATTGCCGCCGACGTTTCCGATGATCTCCGTCGCGTCGGCAATATCCTCGTTGACCAAGCCCGGCAGAACGTTAGTCAGCACGCAAATGGCCGAGACGATCACGCAGATGACGATCGAGCCTATTATAAACGATTTGGTTTTTACATATTGAATAAAGGTAAACGAAAAAACGCTTCTCCAGCCCTTAGTCCGCATCGTTGCCACCTGCCTTTTCAATAAAAATCTCGTGGAGCGACGGCTCGCGCAGCTCGTATTTAATAAGCGGCGTTTTGCTGTTTATTATCTTGTGGAGCAGCTCGTGAGCCTGTTCCTCCGATTTTACGTTGAAGCTCGTGCCGTTTGGCGTGTCCTCGGTGACGGAAAGCCCGCACTCCCGCGCGAAGGGCTTGATGTCCCCCTCGGCTTTTACGGTGAGCTTCACGCGCCCGTAGCCCTTTTTTATCTCGTTGAGATTGCCCTGCAAAACCGTTTTGCCCTTGTCCAGAATTACAATATCCTTGCAGAATTCCTCGATCGTCGCCATTTGGTGCGAGGACATTATGATGTGCTTGTTCTGCTTTATCTGCTCGCGAATTACGGACTTGAAAAGCTCCGCGTTCACGGGGTCGAGACCGGAAAGCGGCTCGTCCAGGACGATAAGCTCCGGGTTCGGGGCAAGCGCCGCGATAAGCTGGACCTTTTGCTGATTGCCCTTGGAGAGCTGCTCGGCGCGCTTGTTTTTGTGCTCGGTGATGTTCATACGCTCAAACCAGCCGTCAAGCGTTTTCATCGCACCGTCCTTGCTCATTCCGCGGAGAGTGCAGAAATAAACGAGCTGCTCGATGACCTTGATCTTCGGATACAATCCGCGCTCCTCGGCGAGGTACCCGACGGGCTTTTCCGCCGCGAGGAACTGCTTGCCATCCCAGGTGACAGTGCCGCCGTCCGCCGCGAGCATCCCGAGTATAATGCGGATAGATGTGGTTTTCCCCGCGCCGTTAGTTCCGAGCAAGGCAAACACTCCCGGCTCGTTCATCGAAAACGACAGGTTATCCACCACCGTTGTCTCGCCGTATTTTTTAACAATGCCGTCAACCGACAATCCCATAGCTGAAATCTCCTTTTTTGTTTTTGCTTCCCCGCGGAGAAGGCGCTTTTGCCGCGCACTGCTCTTGTCTCCGGCAGAACTAACAACAAATCCCTATTCACTAACAACTATTTTACCATAAAATTACTCTTGTGTCAAGGGATATTTGCAGTAAATTGCAGTTTTGATCTGCTTATTATTCACTTGATGAACCGAGTGATGCTCTTGCCTCTAAATTCGAACTCTTGC
>JAIDPG010000147.1 GCA_029062865.1 Oscillospiraceae bacterium | reverse complement strand
ATAGTCTTTAAAAATATCCCAATATAGTGTTAATTTTGATGCCCTACGTATAACTATTCGATTGTTTATTAATGCTTGAACTGTTTCATTTCCATAAACGTCAGAAACAGAAAAATAATCTGCTGGAGAATTTTTGGCTATTTCTTTAACGCATGCATCCTGATCGGGAGTTAGATCAGAAATATCTCTCTCAAACAAGTCGACGATGTTTAAACGTTGTCCTATAACAGATTCCTGCGTGCTTCCTTCATGAATGAGTTTAAAAACATGGATACAAAGTTTTTTTAGTAGCCATGGATAACCTTGACACTGTTTTGTCAAATAGTTGCTAAGAATAGGGTTTACAGATTCGCCCAACTGTTTTCCAAACAATTTTATTGCACTTTTTATTTCTGAAGGCTGAAATTGAGTTAATTCAAACTCACGTCTCCTGTCAGCTAAATTTGACCACATATAATATGCCGGATGTTCTGCAGGTAAGGTGAGGTCTGTTTTCCAAGCAAAACCTAATAGCAATGAACTTTGCATGTAATCAATTTCGTTACATAGTACTTTAACATTATCAAAAAGTGGATATAGTTCTCGTTTTGAAAATAGTTCTTCAAATTGATCAAAAATTAGGATAATACTTTTACCTTGGCTTTTAAGGTAAGCAAGAGTATTTTGAATAGAAGAATCCCTTAAAAACTGTAAAGCATTTGAAGACTGAACCGAACGATGTCTGACGTCAGTAAATCCAGCCTCATCGGCTTTTTCAAAACATAGTCTCAATGCCATTTCTGCATATCGAGAAGTTAATGCAGTTCGAACATCCACCGCATATATAAAGGCTTGTTTTGAAAAATTCCTGCGCTTAGATAAATCTGATAATTTTAACACAACAGAGCTTTTCCCCATTCCAGAAGGTGCTTTTATAGAAAACAAACGTGTATTTGATTTTCCCTCATTAACCGAGGAGAAAAAATCTACAATTGCAGACAAAATCGCTTTCCTTCCGACAAAGTCTTCAGGGCGGGCTGGACGATAATCAGTCCAATCATCACCACTAATTACAGATACTATATTCTCTAATTCTTCAGTTAAAAGATTGGAATTGTATTCATTTGCCTTATCGTTTCTTATAGAAAGCCACTGTAAAGAACTAAGACTGTTTTTATGTAACTTTATTTCTTCAAGAATGCTTTCATTTTTTATTCTATTACCTGTTTTAGCATCAAATGCTAAAACAGATGTAGATAACCCTGACACATTGTCAACCACAGGGATTGCCCATACCGCATTTGATGGCATCAGTATAAGCACAGCGTTATCACTCAATTGTAAGGGAGTATTGATATCACTTTCGATTTTTTCTGGATTAATAATTTCATTTGAATCTATTAATAAACGAATAATTCTATCCTCCGTAAAAAAAGCCAATTTACTTCTATTTGGATTATTTTCTGTTTCCCATTCACTTACAATTCCTTTAGCATCCTTAGATAATGGTCCAGTAGTTATCAGCCACCCCGAATTTACATTTTTAAGCATGACATTACCAAGTAGTTTTGTGATAGAATCTGCAGGCAAGGTATCTTCATGAGCCTTACATTCAACAAAAATTTTCTCTCCTGTTATCTTGTGTGATGCCATAACATCAATTTCTATTCCAGTAATTCGTACAGTGTTAATTGCCTCATATTGCTGATGCTTTAATACATTTTGCGCTAATTCTTCTAATATATGTCCCTTGTCAGTATTATTCTAATTTTCTTTAACACAAACTTCAATACTATATTTCATATTTAGCCCTCCCGCCAAAATTAAATTTAAGGAACTAGTTAATGGATCTGCCATTGTTAATTTTATATCACAATATATGAAAAAAGACAAACTTATCTTTAAAAGACAAGTTTGCCTTTTGGTGCGGGTGGTGGGATTTGAACCCACACGTCCTTACGGACACTGGCACCTGAAGCCAGCTCGTCTGCCAGTTCCAACACACCCGCGTATTAAAACTTCAGATTTTTTACTCGGCTGAAATACCCGAGGAACCCTTGCGGGTTTGATATCAAAAACGGAAAACCGTTTCAGTCAAAATAAATACCCTGTCGTGACGCGACCCGAAGCCAGCTCGTCTGCCAGTTCCAACACACCCGCGTATTAGAGTTTCAGAAATATGGAGGCAAGAAGCAAGACACTCTCGAACCTCGCTCGGTTGAAATACCCGCGCGCTAAACGGCGGTCTCCCACCGAACACATTATATTATACCACAACGCTCCAAGTTTGTCAAGTACTTTTTTCCAAAACCCGCAAATTTTATGCTCTCGCTCACTCCGCGTAGATCTCCCTGCCGAATTGATACGCGGCGGAGAGGTGCTCGGTCTTGTCGATTTGAGGCTTGCCGTTCGTGTCGCCGCAGCCGCCCGCAAGCAGCATTCCCTTGTCGTTAAAGCCGATGTAGTTGACTAAAGTGAATTTGTAGTACGACACCGCCTGCTCAAATGTCCAGAAAAAGTTATCCGCCGCGGTCATAAGCAGCGCGCAGTCCTTTTCGGGGTACTTTTCGTAGCGACCCAGCGGCGGGACGTTGTCCTCCTCGGCTATGCAGTAGAAGCGCTCGATTAACGCCTTTATGCGTGAGGATATAGTCCAGAAGTAAAGCGGAGAAGCGAACACAAGCAGATCGGCAGCCTTGATTTTCGGCACAAGCTCGTTGAAGCCGTCCCGTTGAACGCATGGCTTGCCGTATCGGCAGGCGTTGCAGCCGAGGCAGCCTTTGACTTCGCTCTTGAGCAGCGAGACGATCTCGACCTCGTGACCCGCCTCACCCGCGCCCTTTGCGAACGCCTTCACAAGCTGATCGGTGTTTCCGTTAGGTCGTCCGCCGCCTTGTATTATCAGTATTTTCTTCATAGCGCAAACCGTTCCTGCCTTTCTTTAGTCAATGATTACGCCGTAAGATTTAAGAAGTTCAATATTGTTAGCTTTGCACCGCTCCATCTCAGCCAATACCCTTTTGTTCAATTCGGGGTCGTTTATCATCTCAAGACGGTATGCGTATTGCTGCGCCCTGAAATCTTCACGTTTCTTTAAGTATTTCTCAATATCTTCCTGTGTCGCTCTTGGACCAAGAAAACTGAAATCCGAATCTTTATAGATATTTTTCAAACGCTCCACACCATCATCCATGTTACGCGTTTTGACCAATAAAAGCGCTTCCGACTTGGAAGTGTATCTTGATGTAATAAATTCATCAAACGGATATAAATGCATAATACCTCTTTCGGTATTATAGAAATATTCTACACATGCATCAAGATCGGTGATTTTGTCAATATAATTGAGCAAAATCCCCATTGTGTCATTAAACACTATTTCAAGTTTGCGGAGCATTTCTTCGCTGTCGGTTGCATTACATAAATAATAAGACTGAGGCTTTTTTACAGATGGGTCGATCTTTCCGCCTTCCACAGCATAACTGTAAAGATGAGATGTGTTTGTTAAGAGCATTTGTGGCTCAACTGTAAAATTTATCTTTCGTCGATAAAGCGTAACAACTCCGCAGCATACCTCAAATTCTTTATAACCTGTTTTAGGTGAGGTGGTTTGACGATAAGAAACGGCATGAAGAATATCTCCGTTTACAACACGAACAAAATATGGATATTTGTTTTCAAGATTTTTTAGTCTTTTGAAGCCAAGCGGTTCAAGTCCCTCTCCAAACACCTTGACAAACGCCGCGTTAAGCGTCAGCTTTTTCTCCGCCGCTTTCTTGAATGACAACTCAAGCACGCCCCCGTTCCCGGAAAGCTCATCATAATCGGCAGTCATCGCATAGCTCGATATACCAAGCAAGCCGCCGATCTCCGCCAAATCGTCCTCAACAAAAGTGCTGTTCTGTCCTATTACCGCAATGAATTCCTCAACGCCGCCATTCTGGAAAAGCGGTCTCCAGTCGTCGATGAGAATCGGCGCTTTTTCCACGCCGTAGCCCTCGCCGTCGCCGACAACAACCCTGCTTGTCCTGCCGCTCGGCGCGTGAAGCTCAAGTATTGCGAAGTCGCTGTCAACCGCCTCAACAGTAAAGCACGAGGTCTTCATATCCCTCGCGATCTTCGCCGACAGCTTTGTAAGCTCGCCCACGCTGTCGTCTCCGTTGGACAGCGTGACCCAACCACCCTCCGAGAATGCCGCCGCATACGAGACCGCGGCTTCGTCCTCCGGGCACGGAACGTAGCCGTCCTTTTTCATAAGCTGCTCAAACGCGTTTACAAAACCGTCTCTGCTATCCGCTTTAACGTGAAGCGCCGTAAAAAACTTTCCCATATCGTCCTCCGAATTTTAAAACGAAAACGGCAGAAACGCCGCGCCCGCCGCGAAAATTACCGCGGGCAGCATATTCGCGACGCGCACCTTTTTGCCCCACACCAGATTAACGCCGACGCAGAAGATAAGTATCGAGCCGATAAGCGAAATGTTGTTCTGCGCAGCCTCGGTGACAACGGGCGCGATAAGCCTCGCGAGCAGCGTTATCAAGCCCTCGAAAACAAACACCGGGATAGCCGAGAAAACGCAGCCCTTGCCCATCGAGCACGTCATCACGATTATGATTATAAGGTCGAGAACGGATTTCGTCGCGAGTATCGAAAAGTCGCCTTTAAGCCCGTCCTCGATAGCGCCGACGATAGCCATTGCGCCGATACACACCGTAAGCGACGAGGTGACGAACGCGTTGACGAAATCCTTGTCCTTCGCGTTGCCCGTCTTTTTCTTCAGCCATTCGCCAAAGCGCTCGAACAGCCGCTCGATGTTGATAAGCTCCCCGACGAGAGCACCCAGCGCTATGCAGATAACGATAAACATCGACCGCCCTGCCGCGAGCATATATCCCAGCGCGCCCGCAATGCCGATAAACAGCACCGTAATGCCGCACGCCATATTCAGCCCCTCGCGGACGCGCTCGGGCATTTTCTTCCCGAACAGAAATCCCAAAATGCCCCCGACAATAATCCCGCCGCAGTTTATCAGCGTTCCAAGTCCAATCATCGCCCTCACCTCACGTATTAAATATTAGCACAACCGCGGCGGTTTGTCAAGTGGTTTATGACAGTTTGCGGCGTACGATCCGCGCGATACGCTCTGCAAAACGCTGTTTAGGGTTAAGAAGCGATTTTTAAAGATTGCCTTTTTATCATATTGACACAACCATAAATTTGTGTTATGATAAATAAAAACAAACAGGAGAGCGCTATGAAAAGTATTCTTATTGCAGACGAGCCCGGCGGGAGCTTTGGACTGCCGTGGAAAGGCGACGCGCCGTGCTTTAATTTCAACGTTCCGCGCGAGAATATCCCCGCGGATGAGCTCCCGAAAATCGCCGACAAATCCGAGATCACAACGCTGGTTTTAGGCGTGGATTTACAGGATTACAGCGTCGTTTCCGAGTTTTCGGAATTGACCCAGCTGTATATTTATTCGGGAGAGAAATTGACGGATATTTCGTTTATCAAGCCGCTTGTGAAGCTTCATCAGCTGTACATAGCCAAGTCGCATATAAGCTCGCTCGAGCCGCTTGAGGAGCTTATAAGAGAAAAAGCTCGGCTGCTCCTCGAAAACAAAGACAACACGAACGCGTTCTTCACCTACTACATCGAGGCGCTGTGCATTTCCTCCGATTCCTTAAATTGCACGACGCGCGAATTCAAGGAGCGGTTCAAGGACAAATATCCCGAATACAATTGGGTAGATGGCAGGGATTTTTTCTTCCGCAGCAATTCAAACTCGTGACATAGAAAATCCCCCTCAATGAGGGGGATTTTTATTGCGTGAAACGCGGCGGTCAGCCCAGATCAATCGTCAGCTCGGAGCCGATTCCCGAAACACTGATCACGTTCTCCTCGCCCGCGGGGGATTGGAACTCGGCGTTTTCCCCGTTCTTAACGAAAAACACCGCGCATTTTCTGCCCTTGTTGACGACTGCCGGGCAGTTCTCCTCGGAAATGCGGAGAACGGTTTTCGCCTTCCATTGATTTATGTCAAGCCGCCCGCGAACGCGGTCGACGGTTATGTCATAATCCTCACGCGACGTGAACTCAATGCTGCCCGAGCTTTGCCGAATGTCCGCGGATCTCGCGTTTCCGTCAAACTCCAGCCGCGGTATATTCAGCGCGTTGATCTTGAGATAATTCACGTCCGCGGAAAGCTCCGCGCGGTCGGTGAGCTTTTCGGGAAGAATTATCTCGACGGAAAGCTTGCTCTGCGCGTCCGATTTGGAAATTTCCGCGCTTTTAACGCAGTTTACGTCCAGACAGCCGCTGCTTTCGTCGAACTTTATCTTGAATAATTCGCCGACATTCGGGAGCGAATCCGATTTAAGGATCACGCGTATCTTTCCGCCGCCGTCCGAGCCGATTTTAATCCTGTCGGCGTAACCGATCTTCAAGTCAAAGCGCTTGATACGCTCGATATCATACGCCGTTTCGCTTGTGTAAACGTCGGGAACGATCTCCTTTTTGCGCAGGTCGGCGCTTATCAGCTCGTCAAGCGTCGTCTTGAAAATCTCCGCTATAATGACGATGTTTTCAATGTCGGGCAGACCCTTGCCCGTTTCCCATTTCGTCACCGCCTGCCGCGACACTCCGATTTTCTCCGCGAGCTGCTCCTGCGATAAGCCCGCGTTTTTTCGTATTTCTTTCAGTCTATCGGAAAAGTTCATAAAGCACCTCATTCCTTCAGCAACGAATACGCCGTGATCTTCTTTATCGGCCGCGCGAGAAGAACGCTTATCGCAAAGCACACCGCGATAAAAATCGCCGCGAAAAACAGCAAGAACCAAAGCGGTATCTCGAAATGGTTTTTATATGCCCCGAGCAGCCCGAAAATCGCGCGGTTCATTGCGGGGAGATACAAGAGTCCCAGCGCCGCCGACAGAACGCTCGCCGCTGCGATCGACGGAAGAAAGCTCGCCGCGCTCTGCGAGATAAGCTGCGCGCTCGACCAGCCTATCGCCTTGTAGATTCCAAGCTCCTGCCTGCGGCGCGTAAGCAGGGAATTTATGATAACGTACATCACGAGCAGCACGACAAGAATTGAAATTATCAGCATTGCGACAGTCACCGCCGAGACAATCCCCGCGTACATCCGTCGCCCGCTTTCGCCGAGCTTTTCGTAGTTTACGCTCGACGAGATAAGCTCACCGTGCTCGCGCTCGTATTCATTTATAAATTCCTCGGCAATTTTATCGTCAAGATAAACGTTAAGCGAGTTCGGAGCTGTCTCGGAAATTCTCGCGAAGCCCTCCGCCGTAAGCTCACAGACCTCGCCGCCGTTGTTCACGCTCTGAACATAGCCCACGATCGTGAATTCCGCCGACCTGTCGCCCGATTTTATCTCAATAGTGTCCCCTATCTCGTACTTATCGGCAAGAGCACTGCCGACAGCAATTTCATCAGCGTTCGCGGGGTTTTTGCCCCGGTATGAAATATCGTTCGTAACGCGCGAGAAATCCTCGCAGGCAAACGCCGTAAGGCTGCCGTCCGCGTAGGAAACGGGCGACGAGCCGTACTCCAGAACCAGCGAAACGCGGCTGTCCCTTTCAAGCGCCTCACGCAGCTTTTCTGAATTATCTGCGGCGAAGATCACCGACGGCGTTTCCTCCTGAAGCGTGTTCATAAAATTGTCGGGCTTGATATTGACGTTGTAAACGAGCGTTCCCGCAAAGCTCATCAATACCATTATACCAAAGCTCACCGCAAAAAGCAAGATGTTCTGCCCCGCGGAGCTTGCGATCTGCTTGAGAATAAGCGTGAGCTTCGCGGGAGCCTTCGAGGTCTCGAGCGGGAAGCGGTTTTTGCCCGATGACGTTCCCGTAATGCCGCGTATGGCATTTATCGGCTCGAGCTTGCGTATCTTCCGCGCGGCAATGTAGGAGAAAAGCGCGATAGCCGCCGTCGTAATTATTATCGTGAGCAGCAGCGCGGAAATATCAAACGCCGGCGCGAACGAAAACCCCGATTGAACGCCGAGAATATCCGCGGCAAGCGGAAGCACGAGATAAGACAGCGCCGCGCCCAGCACGGAGGAGATCCCGCCGATAAGCGTGTACGGAATTGCCGCTCCCGTGATTATCATCGCACTTGTGTAGCCGAGCGCCTTTAAAACGCCCATTTCTGTCATTTCCTCGTCGATCGTGTTGCGAACCTTGAAATTCGACAGGAAAATGCTCACCGCGAGAATTATCGCTGCCAAAGCGAGGAAAATCGCGATAAGAAGATCGCAGACCATTGTCCGCGCCTGCTTTCCGCTTTCGCGGTCAAGGACGGCAAGCGCGGGGATTCCGTTGTCGGAAAGCAGCGTTGATATTTCGCGCTTTATCGCCGCCAGATCGGCGTTTTCGGACGTTTTCAGCGAATATTCGGCGATCTCGGTCGTGCCGCTGGCGTTTGCCGCGAAATCGCGGTAAAGCTCCTCCGGGAGATACGCGCCGATAAATCCCGTGCCGTAGTTGCCGTACTGCATCTCCGAAACCGCTCCGCCGATCCTCCACGAATGATCCTCGCCGTCAATCGTGTAAGTGATATTCCCGCCGACCTCAAAGCCGCCAAGCCGCGTAAGATACGCGGGCACATAAACGGCGTCCTCGCCGTTTTTAGTAAACTCCGGACGGTTAAGAGAGCGCTCCTCGTCGAGGTTGTAGAACACGGTGCTCATATCAAAGTCGCTGCCCTTGAACTCGCGGACGGTCGCCGCGGCGAAAACGCCCTCGTGCCGCTCGGTTTTCTCAACTCCCGAAAGCGCCGCAATATCCTCCGCAAGCTCATCGCTGCTCATCATTTTGGGAATAATGACGTTGATCTCCGCGGTGTCAAGCTCCTCAAAGCGCCTGTCATAAGCGCCGGACATCTGGTTTGAAAGCACAAGCGCGATGTTCAAAATCGACGCCGTAATGCAGATTATTATCCCGAACGAAGCGTACTGCCCCTTGGATTTTTTCAGATTATGCGAAATCAGCACATTACCACCCCATTTCGACAATAAATTTCTCGAACTTAGCCGTTCTTTCACTATCATCGGGCTTGAACTCGCCGAGCTCGCACTCGCCGAAAAGCGTGCCGTCCTTTATGTAGATTATTCGCGAGCCGCGCAGCGCGGATTTCTTATCGTGCGTTACCATTACGATGCTCTGCCCTTTTTCCTTGTGGAGCGACGTGAACACGTCAAGCACCGCCGCGGAGTTTGCCGAGTTCAGCGCGCCGGTGGGCTCGTCGGCGAACAGCACGGCGGGCTCGTTGATAACCGCGCGGACAATCCCGGCACGCTGTGCCTCGCCGCCCGAGATCAGCGACGGGAGCTTTTTCTGCGTGTGCTCGGGAATATTCACGAGCGAAAACAGCTCCTTGGCGCGGGAAACTATGCCCTTTTTGTCCTTCGCCGTAAGAATTCCCGCCGTGATCACATTATCCATAAGGCTCATTTTGTCGATAAGATAGATCTGCTGGAACACAAAGCCGCACATTTTCCTGCGGAAGATCGCGAGCCTGTCGCTGTTCATTTTAGCGATGTCCGTGCCGTTAAAGAGAATTTCGCCGCCGTCGGGCTTATCCATTCCCGAAAGCGAGTACATCAGTGTGGACTTCCCCGCGCCGCTCGAGCCCATGATAACCGTAAAATCGCCCTTGTAAATGTCGAGGTTCAGGTCGGAATAGATCGTCTGAACGCTGTCGCCCCTGCCAAAGGATTTCTTCAAATGTCTCGCCGAAATGATTGCCGTTTTTTCCATAAAATTACAACCGCCTTTTTTTAATTTTAAATTTCAAAATTCCGTCACCGATGCTGCTCTCCAATCCGCTTCGCTCCGTTCCGAGCAGCACCGCTGACGGAACCGGTCATAATTTTGCTTCGCAATATTATGACAC
>JAIDPG010000146.1 GCA_029062865.1 Oscillospiraceae bacterium | reverse complement strand
ATATTATTCTTGTTTTACTATTATTTTTTCTCTTATTTCTTATGTACTTGACAATGACAGGTTGAGCTTGATTTCCTTAATTATGACAATTTCATTGTTGGTTGTGATATTGTTCTTTAATTCAATGAAATACAAAGGCATTGCAAGACAATTTAGGGAGAATTACACACAATTGCAAAAGATAGAGTTTGAATTACAATTTTTATCCAAGGATAACCTCGCTGAAGTTCGTGAACTGCAAATTCGATATTGTGATTTAATGAATGCCTATAATAATCATATTTCTTTCGATTATTATTGTGCAGTAGCTGAATTTGACAAAGAAGATAAGGACAAGGTGTGGAAAAAAATACAGACAAAATATTACTGGGGCTGTATTTGGCGTGCCTTAGTCAAAATCTTGATTATTGTTTTTCCGATTGTTTTATATTTTTTGACTGTGAGGTTTAATTATGCAGGCTTATGAATCGTTTCAACGCCGTTTTACAAAAAAGAGTATAAAAAATCACTACCTTTCAAAAGCAAGCATTAATTCATCTGTAGGATTGGACAGAATAACACCTAATTCGTTCTATTCAAACATCAATAAACATATCGAAGTTATACGTAGAAAGGTTCTGAACGGAACCTATTCTTTTACACGTTATAGACAGTTGCTTATAGTAAAATCCGCTGATAAACCTCCGAGAAGTATATGTATTCCAACTATTCGTGATAAGTTAGCTTTGTCATTAACCAATGACATGCTATACGATATATATGGAAAAGTGTGTATGACCCCTATGCCACAAATATTAATAAACAATATTATATCCAATTTAGGGAAATATACTCACTTTATAAAAATTGATATTCAATCCTTTTATTCTTCAATAAATCAAGAAAATATGTTAAAAACTTTAAAAGTAAAAATTAGGAAAAAAGAAATAATTTCATTAATAGAAAATGCTATAACTACACCCTCTATTTCGGCGGGTGCAAAAAGTCGATTTGTAACACGCAGAGATAAGGGAATTCCCGAAGGGCTTCCGATATCCAATTCTTTGGCAAATTTATATATGAAAAACATTGATTTTAAATACGGTAACCTTGCCGAAATAGAGTACTTCAGATATGTGGATGATATATTGATACTTCTGAATGAAGAAAAGTTCTCTTTCATCAAGCAAATGATTGAAAAAGATATTGTTAAACTAGACCTTTCAATTAATGAAAAAAGGGACGAGGGAAAAGTTGAGAAGGGTTTTACCTATTTGGGTTATAGTATTAATCCTCAAATAATATCGGTAAGGGAAAGCAGCATTATAAAATTTGAGCAATCGCTAGAACAGCTTTTTAGAGATGTTAAAAAAAGTAATAATATAGCATATATTGAATGGAAGATCAGTCTAAAAGTTACGGGATTTGTAATTAATAATCATAAGTATGGTTGGCTGTTCTTTTATTCACAAATAAATGATTTAAATCTTCTTTTTCATCTTGATTCTTTGGTAAAGAAATTCTTTAAGAGGTATATATCCTATGATTCCTTGAAGTTTAAAAGGTTTGTGCGTGCATATCACGAAATAAGACAATCCCTCAAAAACACAAAATATATTCCCAATTTTGATATATATACCATAGAAAATAAAATGGATGTGCTGGGAAAGATATATGGAATTGGTGTTGAGACAATGACTAAGCAGGAAATTGAAGAGAGGTTTAGCACTATCATCTCGCGTGAAATTCAAGAGTTTGAAAAGGATGTGCAAGATTTATCATAAATCTTATAGGTATCCTATTCTCCATCAAAAAATAGCGAGGTGGTTTCAGTTCTGTGGATAAAGGCAACACTTGTGGTCCAAATATATTCTTCAAAATAGATGGAGACAAAGATGTTTGAAATTATTTCGTCTCTTTGATTTTAGGCAATAGATATATTTTAATATAACATAATGACCGCAAGCTTGTGCAACTGCGGTCATTTCTTTTATTAAGCAATGTTGTTATAATGCGGGTTCCTCTTGGTATCTTTAAATATGGTATACTCCGTTTTCCCACTTGCTTACCGCCTGATAAGTCACGCCGAGCTTTCCCGCAAGCTCCTCCTGAGTAAAACCGAATTCCTTTCGCAGCGCGTAAATGTTCTTGCTGACAGCGTTCATATAAGAACCACATCCTTTCGTCTTATATTGTAACACGATCAGCCACACAAAAACAATAACCCGTTTTAACAATCCCTCCGATTTTTCAACCCGCGGTTGAATTGCTCGAATTACTACTAACGATTTTTCTTGATGATACGGACAAGGAAATTCCTGCCAAACATTATTCCCGCAAGCAATAATGCCGCGCCCAATCCCGTATAGAATACCGCTATGAACACCGTCGGCGCGAGATGAAGAGAGCGCAGCAAAATCCCGCCCGTCATCATCACCGCCATAATTATAAACGATTTCACGTCGAAGAATTTTATCCAGAGCTGCTTTTCGTCGCCGTATGCGTCAATTCTTTTCGTGTGCTTTTTTACGAGCCTTCCGAAAATAAACAGCTCGAAAATCACAAAAACGACCGCGGACAGAATCGCGTTTATCAGCGAAAAAAACGGCGGGTACTCGATTATCCCTATCCGCAGAATGTTGACTCCCGCCGCCGTCCAGACAAGCGCCGCGATAAGCAGAAGTGTGACGTTTTTTACCATTATTTCAGCCCCTCATGTCAAGCATCGAAAGCGTGATTCCCGCCGAGCCGAAGCGGCGGAAAAAGTCGTTGAGGCGCTCCTTGGTTTCGGGTGATTCGGCAATTCTGTCCGCGTAGGTGAGCATCTGATACAGCATAAAGAACATCGCCCTTATCGCGATATCCTCGCCGAACTTGAAATAATAGTCGAAATTGTCCGCGGCGGCCTTAAGCTCGGTGATTTTCGGGATCAAGACCTTCGGTACGCGGGCGCTGTCGCTCGTGAGGCTCTCGAACGCCTCCGCGGCGGGGATAAGGCGCTCCTTGAGCTCCGCCTCGTACTGCTCCATTAAAAACCATCCGCTTTCGCAAAGCTCGCGGAGCTTCTGGCTCGCTTTTATGTAGATGTCGCCCCAGATCGGCTCTACGGTGAGCTTTTTCCACCGCGGCGCGGGCTGTTTTCTTACAATGGGAGTGCCCTCTAACGCCGCCGCCCCGCGAACGTCCTCAACATGGAAATGCGTCTCGGCGTTGGTGTCGAAAAACGCCTCCCCGCCGCGAAAGCTGCTCTCGTTGATTGCGTTTATCTCGTTCATCGTGTCGGAGAGGAACTTCATCACCTCGTCCGGCGACATATTCTCAATGCGCGCGCGGAGCTCGCTTTCAGTGATTTCGCCGCGCTCCTCGTCGTATTCCTCGTCGATCTCGGGGGCTTTTTCCTCCTGCCGAACGGTCGGTCTGGTTGGTTTGATCGGCTTTACGGAGCCGATCACGGGGATTCTGTCGATTACGCCGTTCATCACCTCGGGCAGCGGCTTCGGGCGGCGCTTTATCGGCTGTTCGATCGCCTGAGCCGGGAACTCTTCGGTGATTACCGGCGCTCCGCCGCTTATCCAATCAATATTATCCTCAGGGATAGGCGCGGGCTCATAGCCCTCCGGGAGCGTGCGCTTCTCAAGATTTTCCGGGAGAATTTCAAGCACGGTCTCCTCAATAAACGGCTGTTCATGCTCCGGGAGATGAGCGTTTGAATATTGCTCCCCGCAAAGCTCCTCAAGAAGCCTTTTCAGCTTGTCCTTATCGAGCGAGTAGTCGCTGATACGAAGCTCCTCGCCGCCCGCTGTTATCGAGAGCTCGTCCGCGAAGCTGTCCTCAAAGCTGCTGATGACCCGAAGCCCGTCGACGCTTTTGTACGGAATTTCGCGCGTTCTCCCGTCGGTGTTGACGACAAATCTGTCCTCGAAAAACGCGATTCCGCGAGAGCCGTCGCGCGCGCCGGACGTGTCGATAAAACCGATTATCCCGCGCCCAGACGCAAAAGCGCAGTGGCTCTCCCGCCCTCCGCGGCAGAATTCCTCGCATAATTCCTCAACTTGCTCCCTCAACATACATTTTTCTCCCGTAAACCCGCGCCTTTAACGGCGCTTTTTTATACTAATAATCATTTGATTTGCAGATAAAATCTGCAAATCAAATTCTTCGGCGAAGCCGAAGGTGCGCCGTTAGGCGCGGGTTATTTTAAGTTCAATACTTATAACCGAGGGAGCGAAGCTCCCTCGCCCTGCCGCGAAGCGGCAGGGCATTTAAAAACCGGTTTATCCGGTTTTTAAATGGTTATTAGTATTATTTATTGCTCAGCAATTGCTGCTTGATATCCCACAGCTTCTGCGATAGATCGACGTGGTATTTGTGCGGGTTTTCAAACCGCAGCAGCGAGCTCCAGAGCGTTTCGAGCTGCTCCTTGCAGTAGCTCTTTATCTCCTCAAGCGACGGCTTTCGGTAAACGAGCTTTCCGCGCTCGAAAATCGGAACCTGCAATTCCCGCACGGTGTATTCCGAAACGGTTTTCCGCTTCCACGTGAAATCCGGGTCGAACAGCTCCAGCGGCTCGCCCGCGGGCGGTGCTTCGTCGTGTACGCACAGCAAATCGGCGGTCGCCTTGCCGTTTTTGTCGTAAATTCTGTAGAGCTTCTTGAAATGCGGATTTGTGACCTTAATTACGTTTTCCGAGATCTTGATTTTCGGAGTGATCCTGCCGTTTTCCTCCGTCGCGCAGAGCTTGTAAACTCCGCCGAAAACGGGCTCTGCGGAGGCGGTTATCAGCCGCTCGCCAACGCCGAAGCTGTCGATTTTCGCGCCCTGCGCGATGAGATCCGAGATAATATGCTCGTCAAGCGAATTCGACGCGATTATCTTGCAGTCGGGATAGCCAGCCGCGTCGAGCATTTTCCGCGCTTCAATCGAGAGATACGCAATGTCGCCAGAATCGAGGCGGATCCCGACGGGTCTCGCGCCGAGCGGCTTCAGGATATTGTCAAACGCCTTGATAGCGTTCGGAACGCCGCTTTTCAACACGTTGAACGTATCGACAAGCAGCACCGCGCCGTTAGGATAAACGCGGCAATATTCCTCGAAGGCTTCAAGCTCGCTGTCGAACATCTGCACCCAGCTGTGCGCCATTGTGCCCGTCGCGGGAACGCCATAGAGCTCGTCCGAGATGACGCACGCCGTGCCCGAGCAGCCGCCGATGTACGCCGCCCGCGCACCCAAAATCGCGCCCGCCGTGCCCTGCGCTCTGCGCGAGCCGAATTCCGAGATTGCTCGTCCCTCGGCGGCGCGGACTATTCTGTTCGCCTTTGTGGCGATAAGCGACTGGTGATTGACGAGAAGCAGCAGCATCGTTTCGATAAGCTGCGCCTGTATCGCGGGTGCGCGCACCGTGATAAGCGGCTCGTTCGGGAAAACGGGCGTGCCCTCGGGGATCGCCCAGACGTCGCCCTCGAATTTGAAGTTTCTCAAATACTCCAGAAAATCCTCCGAGAAGATTTTTTTCGAGCGCAGAAATTCTATGTCCTTTTCGGAAAATTTCAGGTTTTCGATATACTCAATAACCTGCTCCAGCCCCGCGCAGATCGCAAAGCCGCCGTTTTCGGGAACTCGCCGGAAAAACACGTCGAAATACGCTATCCTGTCCGCGTGCTTCGTCTTGAAATAGCCGTTGCCCATTGTGAGCTGGTAGAAGTCGCAGAGCATTGTAAAGTTTTGTTCGTTAAGCATCTTTGATCACCTCTTGTTCAATATTTCACGGACGGACGGTTCTTAAAAAGCTCCTGCCGCTCGATAAGCTCTTGCCGAAAACGCTCGGTATCGGAAAGCCGTTCGAGCCATTGTCCGTAGAACTCCTCAAAGCTGTTCGCCACAAAAGCGCACGCGCCCTCGTTATCCGTATCGAACACCTGTCCGCGCCGCTCGCCCGCCGTTATAAGCGCGAAATCCCACTGGCAGCCGTACGTTCCGAGAATATAAAAGCCGTCCGTATCCCAGTCATAATCGTCGTTTTCCTTTTGGTACACGAAATATTTATCGGGCTCCTTCTCGTAGCTCTCGCGCGAAAAAGCGAATTCCTCCACCTCATCGGGGCGCATTTGCCGCGGCGCGAACGGCACGGCAAGGCTTTTCCGATACGCCTCCGCATAGCCGTTCATTGTGTTGCTTTCCGAAATAAACTCCGCGAACGGGTCTATCCCGTATTCCGGACCCGCGCCGCCGTCGCCCACCTCGGTGATGAACTCAAAATAGTCGCGCGGAAAAGAAAAGCCGTAACGCTCCTCGGCGCTTTCCACAAGCGCCCTGTCAACAGGCGGGTTCAGCGCGTACTTATGCTTCATCGCGCCGAACAGCGTGTATTTATCCCTCAGCCCGCCAATCAGAAAATACTTCCTGCTGACCTCACGATCGATCCGCTTGGCTTGCTCCAGAATTGAGAGCACTTCTTCGCGTTTAAACAACACTTTCACTCCCTTATCGACTGTTCAACAAAAGCCACACCAGAACTCCCTCGGCGATCAGCGCGAACGCGGCATCTATCACGATCGTCGCACGCTTGTCCTTGTCGAGCTGCTTCGTTTTTATGAACTCGAAAGCAAGCGCCGCGGGTCTTCTTAAAAAGAACACTCCCACAAACGCCATAAGCACGATTATCGCGGGAACGCGCGGAACGCTTAAAACTCCGTTTTCCTCAAGGACGCGCAGCACGATCGCCGCCGCTGCCGCCGCTCCGAGCGTGATAAGCTCCCACTTCTTGATATTCCCGAAGCTCATATAATATCCACTTGGACGCTTTTCATAACCTCCAGCGCGGCGTTGTGCTTTTCCTTGTCGAACGACGCGGTGGCTTTTGAATCAACGATTATCCTGCTTTCGGGCAGCGCCGCCTTCGCGAGAATAACGTTTGACACAACGCAGATGTCCGTCACAAGTCCGCAGAATTCCACCTCGTCGAAACCCTCTTTTTTGAGATACTCCGCAAGCTCAGGTGACCCGAACGACGGCTTTTCAATTACAACATCGTCCTCGTGGACGCGCCGCTTTATCTCGCCGTAAAGCTCGTGACCTGCCGTTCCCTTAATGCAATGCTTCACGGGGAGCTTTTTGCCCTCCGCCGTTTCGAGATAATTCTCGCCGTGGGTATCCAGCGTGAAGATCACGCGGTCGCCGTTCGCTCGCGCGATGCTGATCTTCTCCGCGATAAGCGGCGCGAGGAGCTCCGCGCCCGCAAAGCCGAGCGCGCCGTCTACAAAATCAACCTGATAATCCACAATAACAAGTGCTTTTTTCATATTAACCTCTTATTTAAATTTAAATTTCAAAATTCCGTCACCAGTCAAGATTTTCTTCTAAAATCTTGACACTTTTTGAAATTTACTTGTCACCGTTTTGTTGCTGTTGGTTGGTACGTCCCATAACTGCACTGCCGATTTGTTACTGCGTGTCGGAACACGCCAAAATGCGCAGCCGCCCTACGACCAGAGCGCGGAAATATCTAGCCCGCAGCAAGTCAACCTCACCGTTCAAAGCCACGTGAAAAAGCGGGCAAAGGGGTGGGGG
>JAIDPG010000145.1 GCA_029062865.1 Oscillospiraceae bacterium | reverse complement strand
CTCGTGGGATCGGATCTGTGTATAAGATACAGCTCACTGCCTGCGGAGAACGCTCGGAGAACAAGAGCGGCAGCGGCAACGGATCGTCAGCGCCCGCGTCCGTCACAGAAACATCTTCAAAAGCATCGGATAACAAGTCCGTCCCCATGCCAAGCTCGGACGCGTCGTACACGCCCGTTGTCAGTGATGTGGGAGATATCAAGACCGAGGGCGACACTCAGTACTTTGAGTGTACAAGCAAGTACGGAGACGCTTTCACATCGGTTTACAGATACACATACAAAAACGGGAAGATTGCCGACGCTTCCAATAAAATAATTCCCGGCAAGGAGACGGAACTGGCAGTCATCCTCGAAAATATGGGAAACGGGTCAGACGGCGTGAAGGCTTCCGATTTCAAGCAGGACGGTGACGGCTGGATAATGACGATGGATCAAGCAGCACTCGCGGCATATCAAAGCATTGATATCGTATCGCTGCGCAGTCTGACGGCTATGTCCATGCCGGACGCCGACAGCCCGAACTCTCCTTCCGCGTCCGAGCCCATACCGGACACGTCCGACACCGAGTCGTCCGATCCCGTAATTGTCGTCTCTGCCGAAAAGGATCATCTCTACGAGCCGATTCAGACGGCGTGCGGAGAGATCGTAACATACGGCGACGATCAGTATTTTGACAGCTTTACTTACTACGGCACCGCCTGCACGATCGTTTACAGATACTACTTCACAAAGGGGTTATTTGATCACGCGGAGATGAGGGTAAAACCAAACGCCATTCCGGATTTTAAAGAATTATACGATCGGCATTATGTCGGCGAAATTGTGCGTTATGATTATTCCGATTTTGTGAAGGAGAGCGACGACAGCTGGCTTTTGACCAATACCACCTATCTTAAAGAGGAATCTCAGTATTTCCAAGGCGCGGACGTTTACACCATGCACGGTATGATGCAGTCTTTGGCAGACTCATAAAATCCTTCAAACTGTCAATAAACCCTCACCCGCTGAGCAGCTTTCAAGCCGATCGGCGATACTTAACCTCGCAATTGATAATTGACAATTATTGTTGCGGCTCCGCCGCTTATTAAAAAATCCCCCGCTGTTGCGGGGGATTTTTTTGATCTATGCCACACGTGCCTTCGCCCGCTTGTCTGGACAAATCGTGAAAAAATCAAGTGCTTTGAGGAGAATACTGTTGCAATTTCTCTGATTTTAGTGTATAATTATTTTTAGAGAAACGGAGGGTTAGCTATGAAATTACCAAACAAGAAGATCCGAAGCGCGGACGATTTGATTGATTTAGTGGAGCAATGCGGCTTTCTGCCGTTTTTCGCGAACGAGATAAGCGGTTTTTCCGTTGAGGAGCACACCCCGCGGGAGCTTTGGTTCTCGGGCGAGGCGGACGGCCCATGGGAGTGGAAGGGTCCCGCGGCGCGGTCGGGAAAATGCGTTTACGGCAAGCTGTTCCGCAATAAGGCGGGGTTTGTGAGCCTGGATTGGTTCCCGGATTTTCTGAACTATCGCCGCGACGGCTACGACTTCGACGCGCGTTACGACGACGGACTGGCGGCGTTCAAGGACAAGGAGCTGTATGACATTGTTCTGAACGGCGGCTCCCTGCTCTCGAAGGAAATCAAAAAAATCGGCGGCTACGGAAGGGACGGAAAGAAGGGCTTTGAAACGATAATCACGCGGCTTCAGATGCAGACCTACATAATCGCCGAGGATTTTGTATACATGCTCGACGCCTTAGGAAATCCATACGGCTGGGGCGTGGCGCGCTACACGACCCCCGAGGCGCGCTTCGGCGAGGAGCTTGTCCGCGCGGCTTATAACAGAGAGCCGAGCGAGTCGAAGGAGCGGATTTTCGGGCATCTGAAAACGCTTCTTCCAAAAGCGGACGAAAAGCAGATTTTGAAGATTGTCGGGTAGGCGAACAAAGTGAGCCGTTTTTCTGTTACTTTAAAATAACTTAAGCCTGTTAGTATATCAAAACTGCATTA
>JAIDPG010000144.1 GCA_029062865.1 Oscillospiraceae bacterium | reverse complement strand
ATTGAGGTGAGGTTCAAGGAATAAACGAGGAACGCCACGGCTAATACTACCATCGCGATATTCTGCGGACTGCGCTTGAGGGAAACGAAAAACTTTCGGAAAAACTCCCGCGGTCCCTTCTGCGGCTTTGCAGACGCTTGTTTTTTGCTCATTATCTTCAATCTCCTTATGTAAATCTTGGCGTACGGCTTCGCTTATCTTATCGCGTTGCCCGTTTCCTTATCAAAGAAATGCTTTCTGTTGAAGGAAACCTGCACGGTGTCGCCCGCCTTGTAGTTGCACCAATCGCGGAATTTGCACGTAATTCTGTGCTTGTTGACCATACCGTTTACAAGCGTGGTCTGTCCGAGGTTCTCGTTGGAGAATACCTCAACGGAAACATTACCGCCCTCAACGATGTTTTCGGGTCTCACGCCGAGAACGATGGTCTTCCCGTCATAATCGACCAAACGATCCTTCTCCTCGGGGGTGAGATCAACCGCAAAGCCATCGCAGATCGCCTGACCGTCCTTTATCTCCACATCGAAGAAGTTCATCGGAGGCAAGCCGATAAAGCCCGCCACGAACAGATTCGCGGGGGTGTCGTACAGCTCCAGCGGAGTGCCTATCTGCTGCACGTGACCCATCGACATACAAACTATTCTGTCCGCGAGCGTCAATGCCTCGGTCTGGTCGTGGGTAACGTAAAGCATCGTGGCATTCAGTCTCTTGTGGAGCAGCAAAATCTCACGGCGAGTTGCGCCGCGGAGCTTCGCGTCGAGGTTCGACAGCGGCTCGTCAAACAGGAACACCTTGGGGGTGCGCACGATAGCGCGTCCCATTGCGACTCTCTGCCGCTGACCGCCCGAAAGCTGGTTCGGCTTTTTGTTGAGCTGGTCGGTAAGTCCGAGAATCTCGGCTGCCGCCAAAACCTTTTGGTGTATCTCGTTTTTGTTATCTCTGCGGAGATTAAGCGAGAACGCCATATTCTCGTAAATCGTCATATGACCGTACAGCGCGTAGTTCTGGAAAACCATCGCGATGTCGCGATCCTTCGGCGGCATTTTCGTAACGTCCTTGTTGTCGATTATGAGCTTTCCTTTGGAAATGTCCTCCAAGCCCGCGACCATGCGCAGCGTTGTGGATTTTCCGCAGCCCGAGGGTCCAACAAGAACGATAAACTCGCCGTCCTTGACATCAAGATTAAAGTCGAAAACCGCCTGAACCTTGTTGTCGTAAATCTTATCAAGATGCTGTAAACTTAAACTACTCATCAGGACGCTCCCTTTGCTTTATTATCAAGCTCCTCTTGGTAGCTTGTCAATGTTTTGGTTTTTACAACGCCGACTATTCCCGCGATTATGCAAAGCGCCGCGGATACGATAAGGCAGCCGACTACGTAGTAAAACTGCTTATCCAGCATTACAATACGCGATTCCTCGCCGAGGGTGATTGTGGCGTCCTTGGCATTCATCGGAATTATTGTAATTCTGAACAGCTGCCCTGCGCCGAGCGCCATCAGCACAAAGCTGTAGCCGATCTTATAGTTCTTTACACCCTCAGACGAAAGGAAGGCAATGAGCATAAACAGCAGGTTGTAGACAATCGAAATTCCTATCATATAGGTATAGTAATACGTGCCTACGTCCGATTTATAGATACTGACGAAGTACATAGCATTGAGAATGATCGCCAGCAGCGTGAGGTTTGAGGACAGCTTGTTTTTGGAATAACGAAGCCGATCCTTCTTAATAAGCACAACTTCTTCGTTAGTCATACCAATCTACCGTCCTTTCTCATACCGATGCGGCTCTTTTCCTGCTCCATCAGTTTTACTTTCAAAATTGTATTGACAATAAGCAGCACTGAAATCGCTATCAGGATACCGAAAAGCACATAGCTTATGTCAAACCAGAACGTGGAATCAGTGTACACTTCCGGTTTATTTCTTCTCTCCCAGAAAGCCTTAAGCGCCTCGAAGTCTACCTCGAGATACTTTGCTCTGAACATGGAGATGTTAATCAGCGACCACGCCGCAAACGCGACATTCGCGACGGTGGAAAGACCAACCGCGATATAGTTGCCGATGTAATATTTTCTGCGTGAGTGTGTGCCGGTTACAAACAAAACCAGCGTAACTAGAATCAAAGCGATAGACAGATTAGTGAAATTGCCGTTAAAATTCTGCATTTCATAATAAATCCACGCGCCGGAAACCTTTGTCAAGCCGTCCTCGACATTATAAATGTCATTCGGATCTGACATAGTGAAATAAAGGGTATCGTAAATTTCGGTCATAATACCCAGAGTGTATAGGAAAATTATGGCAGACATTGCCAACATCGCAAAACATACGACTTTTTGAAGGATTAACTGTTTCTTATACATAAAGCCCTCTTCCTTTATGTTAAAGGGGAGAGGAGATCCTCTCCCCACAAACATAAATCAGGATATAGCATTGCCGCCGCTGAGCGGCAATGCGCCATTGCTCGGCAGGCGCTGTAAAACGCCGCCTTATCTCTGAAAATTTGCCGGTTTTCTTGCCGAATTAGAGACCCTCGTAGAACTTCTTAAGTCTGTTCCAAGCGTCGTTCTTCAGCTCGAGGTAGGTTGCGCCGCCCCAATCGTTGGAAACGGTTGTGATCGTCTCTGCAGCGGAGGAAGTGCCCTGTCCGCTGTAGCCGCTCGCGATGATGTCAACGAGGAGGTTCTTATCACCCTTGCTGGAAGAGAACTCACCCTTAGAAGCAAGCTTGTCGAAGGTCTTGATTTCGTTGTTCTCGGCATCGGTGTGCGGGAGAACGGTCGGTACGGAGGTGTACCACGGGTTGCTTGTGATTGCAAGCTCGGGGTGCTTGATAGTGCCGTAACCGATCGCGTTGGAGATGTAGCCTGCGCCAATCCTACCTACTTCGTGAGTGCACTGATACTCAAACGCCTGGCTCTTTGCGAAGCTCAGGGTAGAGCCGAGGTAGAAACGAGCGTAGTTGGTGTAGCTACCACCTTTTTCCAGCTTCCACAATTCAGCGTAGGTAGCGTCCGCGATAACGGGCATTTCCTTACCGTTGAAGTTGAAGGTTACGTAGCTGCCGTCTGCATTGGTCTTGATGAACTCATCGGGACCGTAGGACATAAGGATCTGACCCTCGGGGCTGAATGCGTAGTCGATAAGGGTAAGAGCTGCCTTGAGCTTATCCTCGTTGCCCTCTACGCCCTTCTTGGAGATGCCCCAGCCGTCGGTCTTAACAGATCTCCAGGACTCGGTAAATCTCATATAAACGCCGTCGGAGCTGGTGCCGTCGTACCAACGAGCAACAGGAACCATTACAGCCATGTACTGCTCGCCGTCCTGAAGCTTGGTCGCGTTGTAAGCTGTCTGGGTCTGGTTGTAGTCATAGTGCATAAAGCCCGCGTCGTTCTCGAGGTAGTTATCGGTGTGAGCCTCTGCAGCGTTGAGGAAGTTCTTGGAAAGGAGGCCTTCCTTACCCATTGCGTTCATTCTGTCGAGAGCCTCGTAGGTATCAGCCTCCTGGCGAGCATCGTGGAGCTTGCCATCGGTGCCTACAAAGAGGTAATCCTGTCTGGACTCAAGACCGCGAACGCCGAAGAGATGACCCGCGAAGCGGAACATATCAACACGTCTCTGGTTGTTCTCGTCCTCACGAGAGAACAGACCCTCAACAGTATCGGTGCCGTTGAGCGTCTGGGGGTTAGCAACTACGCAACGGAGAAGAGCTACGAGCTCGTCTGCGTCCCAAGCTGCGTTCTGACCTATGAAGAGGTTGGAACGAGCGGTGCCGTAGTAGCCGTTGTATGCCTCGTCGATGTACTTGCGGAGCATATTAACAGCCTCAACGCCTGTCATAGAGCCCTTTTCGTTCATCTTAGCAACGATGTTGCCAGCCTTGCCATAGTCCTTGGTAACCTTCTCGGTGCCGGAGCCGTCGAGCTTAACTACATCGACAGGTACCGTGCCGGTGGTCGGCATATAGGGCTGATAAACGGGAGCCGCGGTGTTGTTGGACTTATCCGCAGTGAACTCGCCATCGCCGTCGAGCAGCTTCTGAACCCAGTCGGTTCTCATAAGAGGCATACGCTCGATATCGTTTACACCGTCGAAGTACGGCGAGAAGTAGATACCGCCGTTAGAGGTGTCGCCCGTGATAGAGAGGCGAACGATGGGGTTCTCGTTGAGGTAAGCCTTGAAGAAAGGCATCTCGTCGAGGTGCTCCGCGAGGTTGATCAGGAGATCCTTGTTCTCGGTCAGCTTAGAAGCGGTACCGGAAACGATATCAACCTGATCCATCTGAGCCTTCCAGTACTCGAACTCTTCCGAAGCGGACTTGCCCTGATACTGGTCCTTGATCGTGAATCCGAGCTTATTCTGAACTGCTACCCAAGTAGGCTTCAGGTCGCCCGCGTTGTAGGTCTTGCCGTCCGCAAGCGTAATGCCGGAGCCCGCCTTATCCGCGGTAAACGTAAGACCGGTATTGGCATTGTTGTAACCGGTTGCCATACGGAGCTCTGTGCCCGCCGCGAAGGTGAGCGTCTGCTCCCACTTTGCAGCAGTTGCGCTGCCGGGATCGCTGGCGCCGCTGGTCTCAGTATCCGACGTTGTGCCTGTGGGTGTGCTTGTCGGGTTTGAGTTCGCGGGAGTGGAACTCGTAGGGGCTTCGGGCACCTTGGTGCAGCCCGAAAGCATTGCGGCTGCCGCTACCGTAATGGCAACAAGCTTAGCCGAAAGTTTCTTGCTTTTCATTTTGTTCCTCCTTTAAGGATCTTGATTGTTTAGTCTGCACTACGCCGTTTTAATAACCGCGCCGTGCTGCTTTTTTTATGTCAACCGCGGAATAGCGGCTGATAGCTGTTTGATTATTCCTTTACGCCGCCGACGTTTACACCCTTCGCGAAGTACTTCTGAATGAAGGGGTAAATGATCAAAATCGGGACGATAGAGCATACGACAAGCGCGTAGATTGCCGAGTCCGAAGCGTAAGATTCGCTCCATACCAGCTCGGGGTTGGTATACTCCTCAAGCTTTCTTCTTATGAAAACCTGAAGCGGCTGCTCGTTGATGTTGGAAATCATCTGTCTTGCCCAGAAGTATCCGTTCCAGCGGGAGATCGCGAAGAACAGCGACACCGTTGCGATTATGGATTTGCTCATCGGGACATAAACGCGCCACAAAACCTGCATTTCGGTCGCGCCGTCGATGATAGCCGCCTCCTCGATCTCGGACGGAACGCCCTCGAAGGAGTTACGAAGCAGGATGATGTTCATCGCCGCCATACCCATTGCGATTACAACGAGCCACTTGTCGTCCATAATGCCGACGCCGTTGAACACGCGCTTTGTAGCCAAGTAGTTCAAATACTGCGGAACAAGACCCGCGCTGAACCACATTGTAAATACGAGGAAGAAGTTGAAGCCCTTTCTGAAGAGCAGTCTCTTTTTAGACAGAGCATACGCGCCGAGAAGCGACGTGATAACCGAGAAGATCGTTCCGTAGAATGTAAGGAACAGCGTGTTTGTGTAAGAGTTCCAGAATACATTGTCGTTGAACATCATTAAAAACGCGTCGAACTGTATGTTCTTCGGAAGCAGAACTATCTGGCTGTACTCTACCTCGTGCCGTCCGCTTATCGAGGACGAAACCGCAAAGAGGAAAGGGTACAAGCACGCCAGCGCGAACGCCGTAAGCAAGGTATAGCTTATAACCTTGAATATAAGCTCGGATATTTCGAGTTTTCTTTTCATAGTAAACCTTTACTCCTTTTATTATTAGTACAGCGAAGTGTCCGACGCCTTCTTGGCGATTGTGTTTGCGCCGATTACCAACAACATTCCTATGACGTTGTTCATCATTTCCGCCGCGGACGACAGTCCCTTCAAGGCTCCGTCGATACCGTTACGCTGAGAGAACGTCGAAACAACGTCGGCGGTAACGTAGGTGTCGGGGTTGTAAAGGAGCAATACCTTCTCATAGCCGATGTTAAGCAGCGAGCCTATTCTCGTTATCAGCATGATTACTATCGTTGACAAAATGCAAGGCAAAACTACGTACTTCATCTGCGCCATCTTGCCCGCGCCGTCTATCTGCGCCGCCTCGTAGCTTGTAGGCGAGATCGCGATTATCGCCGCGAAGAACACGATGCTGTCATAGCCCGCCGTCTCCCAGATACCGCTTATCTGGTAGATCGCGCGGAAGAACGCGGGGTTGTAGAGCAAGCCCGCTTCCGCGGTCGCGTGGTCTATCCAGCCGATGCTCTCAAACATCTGCGAGAGTATACCGATACCCGTAAACGTCGAGCCGCGCTTTACAAGCATCATAACCAGCGACGTCATTACAACCGTCGACATAAACTTCGGCAGATATGTAAGCACCTGATAAATGCTTCGCGCGATGTTCGAGCGGATCTCATTAAAGAACAGCGCGATGATAATCGGCATCGGGAAGCCGAAGATCAAGCCGTAGAAGCTCAGCAGGAACGTGTTTCTGAACGCTCTCCAGAAGTCCGTGTTGCTCATAATGAGCGACTTGAAATTGGAAAATCCCACGAAATACTGCTCCGCAACGGTTTTTGATTCGCTGTCCAGCTTAAAGCAGCCGAGCAGCTCGTACATCGGCAGATAACGCCAGAACAGGAAAATCAAAATCATCGGAACAAGCATCAGATAAAGCCGCCAGTCCTTGATAACGGTTCTCAGGACGTTTAGCCAATAATGCTTTTCAACGTCGTCTCGCACGACCTGTTCGGGATTTTCGATGTAGGTTCCGCTTTCCACATCAAAAATCAAATATTCGGTTCCACTTAATTCCATCGCAGATAACCTCCCGGATTTGATTTTATTTTTTAAACCGTAATTCTACGATATTATTTACTTATTTATGAGTTCTTGAAGGATTTTTCGTTCTCTTCCCTCTTGCGCTCCTCTTCGGTGCGGATGAGGTAGCTTTTCTGATCTTCAAACAAGCCGTCCACTCTTCGGGAAATCAGCACGACGACCACCGAGAACAGCAGCGTTATAATGTCGTTTACCAGAAATGCCGCGAACGCGTCATACGAAAATGATCCGCCAAGCGCCACGCTTACCGCAAAGCGCCCGATCTGTGCGCCGAGAAACGCGTTTATCGTGAACAGAAGCGTGAAATAATATTTGCTTCTTACCTTCTCCTTGCCGTCCCTGAATCCCTTGCCGCCTTTGCCGAAAAACTTGAACCACGCGAGGGCTATCAGCATAAAGCAATTGCCGACACAATATATAACGATCTGCTTCCAATCCCCGCCGAGCGTAAGGCAGTAAACCAGACCGCCGATTACCGCGTGAATAGCCGCGTATCCGCCCCAGCGCATCATCACAATGCAGACGACCGCGACCGTCGGCGACAGGGCGTACAGCTCGTTCGGGAACCACTTTGCAGCGGCGTTCGCCGTCAAAAACTCGCACACCGCGAGAATAACGCCCATAATCGTCAGATCTATGGCTCTGTATTGCTCAAACGAACGATTCATAATTAAACAACTCACAAAAAACTTGAAATTTTCTTCAAAATCATATATAATCAAGATAGCGCAGATTTGCGCGCACTTTCATACTATATAATATAAAGGAGATTTTCTTATGACAACCGTAAATGTCACTCCCGGCGACAGCCTTTCGGAGATTTTGCGCTCCGTAAAGCCGCAGACTCAAATCCTGCTTTCCGAGGGAACTTATCGTGAAAAGCTCGAGATTTCCATACCCGATGTCGAACTTGTCGGCGCGGGTGCCGAAAAAACCACAATCGTCTGGGACGATTACGCGAAGAAGCCCGACTCGCAGGGGCGGGAGCTTGTTACGTTCAGAACCTACACCGTCGCGATAACCGCGGACAATGTTACGCTCAAAAACCTCACGATCACCAATGACGCGCTATCGCCCGAAACCAAAGGGCAGGAGGTCGCGCTGACGGTTTACGGCGACGGATTTTATGCCGAGAACTGCCGCTTCGTATCCACGCAGGATACGATTTTCTGCGGTCCGCTGCCGCCCGACCTTATTGAGAGGTACGACGGCTTTTTGAAGGACAAGCTTCGTCGCGGGGATTATCTTAAACAGATCTTCAATAACTGCTTCATCGCGGGGAACGTCGACTTTATCTTCGGCTGCGGCGACGCGCTTTTCGACGGCTGCGAGATACGCTCCGTCTATGATGTGCGCGGTCACGGATATGTAGCGGCGCCCGCTCACGCGCTTGCGCAGGACGTAGGCTTCGTGTTCAGCGACTGCGACTTCACCTGCGAAGACACTGTCGCGGAGGGCTCAATTTTCCTCGCGCGCCCATGGCGCGACTACGGGAAATCCGCGTTTATCAGCTGCCGCTATGGGAAGCACATCTCGAAAGAGGGCTTCGACAAATGGAACGACACCGAACGCGACAAAACCGCGCGTTTTTCCGAATTCGGCGTAAACCGCGAGGGGCGTGTTCCGTGGAGCACTTCCCTTTCGGAAGACGAGAAAAACCGGCTTTTGGGACACTTCAAGCAATTAAGCTGAATTTCCCCCACCATAATCATTATAGCATACGGCTCGAAATTTTGCAATATGTTACGGAATTTTTGTTTATTTTCTACAAACTTTTCCAATTCCGTTCGTTTAAAAGGACAAATCGCCGAACGAGCCAATCGCCGCCAAGTGGCTTGCCGCTTTGATGTAACGGCGTTACACTCGCCCGCCACCCTCATTCTCAAGAAAAATCCGCAAAATTTTATTGACAAATCCTTAAAAATATGCTACAATAATTATGTGTAAATATGAGTATTTATGATAGCGTGCGGAATTTCGTTTGCTTTGTGCGCGTTTATTATATGGTAGTTATATGCAAGAAATTCACTTGACGGAGGGCAAAATGAACAATCCCGAAGACGTTTTTGAAATGGTCGTGAAAATCAGAATAAGCGATTACGACCTCGTTATCGGAAACGCGAATTTTTATAACTTCTTAGGCGACAGACTTTATACCACATTTAATACCATTATAGCAAAGGGTTATGTTGAGACATTCACGAAGGCGGTTTCGGAGCGCTCGTACGGCAATCCGTTTGTCCTGAGCCTGAAGACCGAGGACGAAAAATCAACGCGCAGCGTAATATGCCGTCTCGCAAAGGACGCCGACCCGGAGCGGATGAATGTTCATATGTGGCAGCTGGAGGGCGTCGTTGAGAAATATCTGTCGAGTGAAATGGCGCGGCGGGAGACAAATACGCTTCTGTCGCAGTACGACTGCGTTTATTATTCCTACGACAGGGCTTCGGACGTTATGACGTGCTATCGCTATGAGACCCGGAAAACGACGCTTTGCGAGCTGAAGCTCGCGGACTTCAGGACCGAGGTTATGGCGCGGCTTCCCGAGGAGGCTCATGACGAAGCCGAGATGTTCATCAGCAAGCTTGCAAACGGCGCGAGGAACTTTACGGGGTATTTCGCCGCGAATTCGGAAAACGCCGTTACATATTCTGGCACGGCGATTTACGATTACGACGTGCATATTAAGACCGTCGGGAACTTCGGAAGCGGCGGCGCGAACCATATCCGCGATCTTGCGCGCAAGGATCAGCTGACGGGGCTGACTCTGAAAGAGGACATCACGAACTTTACGAAGAACGCTCTCAGTGACCCGAAAAAGAAGGTCGTTCTGTGCATTATCGATATTGACGATTTCAAATACGTAAACGACCACCACGGTCACGCAAGGGGCGACGACGTGCTGAAAAAGTGCGCGTCGATTATTGACAACGAAACGGCAGCTTACGGAAAAGCGGGGCGCATCGGCGGCGACGAGTTTGTCGCGGTTTTCACGCGCATAAACGACCTGGAAACGCTCAGGAACGTACTTCGCTCGATAAAGAACAACATCGCGGGGGCGTATTCCGACGAGCGCGACGGCTTCCACGTGACGACTTCGATCGGCGCGGCGATTTTTCCGACGGACGCGCAGGATTACGACTCGCTGTTCCGCTTGACGGACTATCTGCTCTACCGCGCGAAGCACAAGGGCAAGAACCGCTATATCATCTACGATCGCGAAAAGCACGGCTCGGTTGAGGAAATTCTGCGGTCGAGCGTTGACACGGCGGACGTGGGCATTTCCGGGCGCAAGGGGCTCGACAAGGCGGAGGTTGTTTGCAGGATCGCCGATATGGTTATCCGCGGCAAGGATTACGCTGCCGAGAACGTTATCAGAGACGTTGCCGACCACTTCGGTGTGGAGCGCGTTGTCCTCTACAACAAGGACGAGCGCAAGGTTATGATGCAATACGCCCCGGCGATGACGGATATCAAGATAATCGAGGAGAACATTGACTATCTTTACGACGGCGGCATTGCCGAGCATACGAA
>JAIDPG010000143.1 GCA_029062865.1 Oscillospiraceae bacterium | reverse complement strand
ACTTTTTGAAATTTATGTCACCACCGGTTTGTTGCTCTTCTTGTAACGCGCTTTTGACACGCCGCCGTTATGCCGCCGCGCTCATAAGGCGCTCTACTATCGTGACTATCTCATAACGTCAACCCTTTTGATCCATTTTCTTATATGAGCCGGTCATCAGCGACGCGGAATACGACAAGCAAGCGCCGCCCTTGCCCGCGTTTCTGACCTTTCGCCCAAGCGGCGAGTTTTCTACCTGCGCGACCGTGCGCTTGCCATCGCCGATTTGCTTTATCTGCTTTTTCTTTTTTCGAGTGGCGTTCAGCTTTTCCGCTGCGCGTTTTTCGCGCTCAAACCGCCGCGCCTTCGCGAGCTCCATATAATACTTGTCGCGCTCCGCCGCCGTGGGGAGCGATTTGAAGCGCGCGCTTTTCGTGTAGTCCGAGATCTCGCGCTCCAAAGCCATATTCAGCCCCGCGATCGCCGAGCCGTCGCCGCCGTTCTTCATCGCCTTTTTGTACGCCGAAAGCGCCGAGAGCGCGTTGGAGAGCCTCATTCCGTTTACGTCGTCCTTCGTGCGGCAGCACGAAAGCTGCGCCCGGAACATTCGCCGCGCGTCGAGGGTCGTGCGGTAATTTGTGTAGCCGTCGGGGTCGTGTTTTTCGAGATACTTCTCCTCGTCAGCCGAGAGCGTCATGCCGCTTCGGAGCTTCATCTTTATGCTGTTCAGCTGAAGCTCGTTGACCGCTTCGTCGTTTTTCGAGAACATCCTGTCGATTTTGTCCGTCTGCTCTTTGATAAGCTCCGAGAAAGACTGCTCCGAGCTCGCTTCTCTTGCACTCTCCGAGAAATCGGCTCTGTCGCGCGAGGATTGCCTTGCGACAGTCGCGCTTCTCTCGGAATAGTCGGAATAGTCGGAAACGCTCGAAGCCGCATTGCTAAACGCCGCAGCATAGCCAACTCGCGAAACGCCCATACCGCTCGCCCCCTTTCATATATACTTACACTTATATTATCGGCAGATATTGGGGTTTTCTTTAGCGTTTGGCACAATATTTTTGGAATTTTTCCTCGCAAGCGGGGAAAATTATTCCTCCTCGAGAACAATCAGGCACAAGCCCTCGTGCGACGTTATTACCGCGGTTTTTTCGGTTATTTCGTTGCTCACCCCGAGCGGGAAGTCGTTCGTCAGCGTGTGGAGGGTAAGCGGGTATTTCACGCCGACCTCACTTACGAGCGCTGTTTCGTCCATAGCAAACAGCGATAAATAGCCGCTGAATTTCGGGAGCTCGACGCTCTCGTTACAAATCAAAAACATCATGCTGCTCTCGCCGAAAAGCGCCGCGCGGACTTGCTTTTTCTTGAGTTCCCGCAGGAGCTGAATGTTCGCTATCGAATGTGAGGCTCTTCCGCCGAGAGCGCAAAACAATCTGATTTCCGTGAAGCCGCGCTCTAACGCGATCTGCGCCGCCAGGTGCGCGTCGGTGTCATCCTTCTCGCTCGGGACGGTGACGATCTCAATGCCGCTCGGCACCTCCGTTTTCGCACTGTCGAAATCTCCGACAACCAAGTCCGGCGTTATCCCGATCCCGTTTCCAAATTCAAGGCAACGGTCAAGCCCGCTGTCCGCGGCTATCACAAAGCCCTCGACGAGCTCTTTTTTCAGTTTGCAAGGCGCTCCGCAGATTATTGAACAGATTTTATTTTCCATTTCTCGTTTCCCAGTCGTTGATTTTACTTGCTTCCTCGAACATTCTCAGATAGCTCTCATAGCGCGAGCGGGCGATTTTTCCGTCGTCCACCGCCTCGCGGACGGCGCAGCCCTTTTCCTTGACGTGGGCGCAGTTCGCGAAGCGGCACTCGCCCACCTCTTCAAGAACCTCGCGGAACTCGCGGAACGCCGCGGGGAGCTCCTCTTTGGGAATTCGCACATAACGCTCGGTGTCGACGGTCGAGAAGCCCGGCGTGTCGGCTATGTAGCCGCCGTCCTTTTTGTACAGCTCCACCTGGCGCGTCGTGTGCCGCCC
>JAIDPG010000142.1 GCA_029062865.1 Oscillospiraceae bacterium | reverse complement strand
CCGCAGCATCTCCAGCGCCGTAAAGATACCCGCCGGACCCGCACCGACGATTATAACATCATAATTCATAAGTAAATAACCTCGATATTTTTCTCCGTTATTTTCCCCGCTGTCGGCGGGGAAAATAACCTCTATAATTAGATTATCATAAAATCCCACGTATGTCAAGTTTTTTCGCGAAATTTCGCGGGAATTTTTTCGTGAGCCTGCGAATATGATTACAAAAAAGGATTATCCAAAAAGGAGAACGCAATGGAAAACGCTGTTGATATTGTTGAGGAACACGAGGCGGAGATCGAGATAATCGAGCGCCATTCGCCGATCGCGATAGCTCCCGCCGCGGACAAGCCGAACACTCACGTCAGAGTTCCGGAGCTCCACCGTCACGCCGCGAAGCTCGTAATGGCGATAGCGGCGCTGCTCGGAGCGGCGGCGGGTCTGCGCCTGAGCCTCGGCGAGGCTAACGCCGCGACGCGACAAATCATCGCCGAAGCGAGCGCGGGCACGTTTGGCGCGGTTTTCCTGCGGCAGCTTGCGGCGGGCGCGGTGTTCCTTGCCGCGGAGCTTGTGTTGGGCTTTTTCGCGTTCGGGGATTATCTCGTGTGGAGCGCGCCGTTTATCTACACCGCGGGCGCGGCGGCAAGGCTCGCGGCGACTTCCCCGAAGCAGATCCCCGGAACGCTGATAGCCGTCGCCGCCGTGATACTCGGCGCGGCGTTCTCGTCGGAGCTTTCGAGCTTATTGTTACGCTTAACGAGCGGCGGCACGGTTCACACCGGCGACAGCCCCCGCCGCGAGATCGCAATAAAATTCGCGGGCTGCCTAGCCGCGGTGATCCTTGCCGCGATACTAAACGCGGCGCTGCGCAGCTAGAGGCAAGAAACTCTCCCAAAACGCATTTCCTCTGCTTCTTGCCTCTTGCGGGGTGACCGCTTGCGGTCACTCGCTAAAACTCTTGCTTCTATATTGACTTTTCATCCCCTTCGTGCTATAATATAATAAATTAAGAAAATTTTAGGGGGTGTTCCGGTGGTAATGCCATTTATGCCGGAGTCGGCGATACGCGCAGGATATATTGACTTCTACGCCGACGACGATCTGCAGATCTTGCGCGACGTCGAGCACTACAACAAATACATCGGCAAATGCCGCATCTTCAAAAAGGACGCGGGCTATGTAAAAGCCGCGTTCTGGACAGCTAACCCCGTTTTTCTGTTTTTGATTTTAATTCTGAATATCGGATACGCGTTCAGCCGCGGGGCGCTCGCGTGGTGTATGCTCGGGCTGTTTGTCGGCGCGTTCGTGTTTTTCGGGATTATAAAGACAAATCTTGTGTTTGCCGCCGCGGCAACTCCCATACTGCTTGTGCTGGATACTACGTTTTTGGCGCTTGTTGTATTAAACGCCTTTCTGGCGTTCCTTTTCGAGCGCTACGACCGTGAGATACGAGATCACCCGACATATCCTATGTTCTATGAGGTCGATGTTCACTATATCAAACACGACCGACCAAATGACGACCCGCGAACGCGGCTTGGCAGATAATCAGATCCCTCCCTGCGGAGGGATTTTTTCGTCGTGTGAACTAATTGCTAAAACTGTTAAACTAACAACGAAAAGTGCTTGACTTTTGGCGAATAATGGGTTATAATAAATATGTATGTATTTGGAAGCCGAAAAACCGCTTCCGCAAATGAAAGGACGAAAGAATTATGAAATGGATGGGACTTAACGAGCTCCGCGAGAGCTATTTGTCGTTTTTTGAGAGCAAGGGGCATCTGCGCCTGCCGAGCTTCCCGCTCGTGCCCCCCGCGGACGACAACTCGATTTTGCTTATCAACGCGGGAATGACGCCGCTGAAAAAATATTTCCAGGGGATAGAGGAGCCGCCGCGCCACCGCGTGACGACCTGCCAGAAGTGCATACGTACGCCCGATATCGAAAACGTAGGGCACACGTCGCGGCACGGCACTTATTTTGAGATGCTCGGAAATTTCTCGTTCGGGGATTACTTCAAAAGCGAAGCTATCGCGTGGGCGTGGGAGTACCTCACGAAAACGCTCGAGATCCCCGAGGACAAGCTCTGGGTAACTATCTACGAGCAGGACGACGAGGCTGGCGAGATCTGGGCGAACGATATAGGAGTGCCGCGCGACAGAATAATAAAGCTCGGCAAGGCGGATAATTTCTGGGAGCACGGCAGCGGTCCTTGCGGTCCGTGTTCCGAGATCCACTTTGACCGCGGTGAGAAGTATGGTCCTTTGAACAGCTTCGAGGAGGCGGAGGAGAACGACCGTATAATCGAGATCTGGAACAACGTTTTCACGCAGTTCGATAACGACGGCAAGGGAAACTACACCCAGCTCGCGACGAAAAACATCGACACGGGAATGGGCTTGGAGCGCCTCGCGTGCGTAATGCAGGGCGTTGACAACCTGTTTGAGGTCGACACCGTAAAGAATATTATGGGGAAGATTTGCTCGATAATCGGCGTGAATTATCACGACGACGACAAAAAGGACGTTTCGATACGCGTGATAACGGATCATATCCGCTCGACGACGTTTATGGTCGGCGACGGGATATTGCCGTCCAACGAGGGGCGCGGCTATGTCCTCCGCAGACTGCTTAGAAGAGCGGCGCGGCACGGGCGGTTGCTCGGCTATCACGAGGCGTTTTTGTATGAGGTCTGCGACACGGTTATCGACGAGAACCTGTCCGCGTATCCCGAGCTCGCCGAAAAGCGCGCTTACATCAAGAAAATTATCCAGACCGAGGAGGAGAGCTTCGCCAAGACGATAGACAAGGGCACGGATATCCTCAACGAGATGATTGACGCGCTGAAAAAGTCCGGCGAAAAGACGCTCAAGGGCGAGGACGTTTTCAAGCTGCACGACACCTACGGATTTCCGATCGATCTTACTAAGGAAATTCTGCTTGAGCAGGACTTTGAAGTGGACGAGGCGGGCTTCGCGGAGTGTATGAAAATTCAGAAGCAGACCGCAAGAGAGAACAAAAAGCTCGGCGGCGGCTGGGACAACGCCAAGAACTCCGATCTCGACGCGTTCAAGACCGAGTTCGTGGGCTATGAAACCGACACGGCGAGCACTAAAATTCTCGCTATCGTCAAGGACGGCGAGAGCGTTGAGGTTTGCGGCGCAGGTGACGAGATAGGCGTTATCATCGAGAAAACGCCGTTCTACGCGGAAATGGGCGGTCAGGTCGGCGACAGCGGCATTATCACAAGCGGCAGCGGCGCTTCTGCTATCGCAATCCGCGATACGAAAAAGCTCGGCGGCGGGCAGTTCATCAGCTTCGGCAAGGTGCTGGCGGGCGGTTTTTCCGTGGGCGACGGCGTGACTGCAAGCATTGACGGCACTCGGCGCATGGCAATCCAGCGCAACCACACAAGCTGCCATATTCTGCAAGCGGCGCTTCGCAGAGTTCTCGGCGAGCACGTTCACCAGAGCGGCTCGTATGTTGACGAAAAAATCTGCCGCTTTGACTTCAGCCACTTCCAGGCGATGACCGCCGAAGAAATCGCAACTGTGGAAAGCGAAGTAAACGCCGTAATAATGTCTGCAACGCCGGTTGTCACCGAGGTTTTGCCAATAGAGGAGGCGAAGAAAAAGGGCGCAATGGCGCTGTTCGGCGAGAAATACGGCGACACGGTGCGCGTGGTTTCCGTCGGTGATTTCTCCACCGAGTTCTGCGGCGGCACGCATCTGAAAAACTCCGCGCAGGCGGGGCTGTTCAAGATAGTTTCTGAAAGCTCCGTTGCGAGCGGCGTTCGCCGAATTGAAGCGGTAACGGGCGCGAACGTGCTGAATTTGCTCAACAATTCGCTGAATTCACTTGAAAGAGCGGCGGCGGCGCTCAAGCTCCCGAACGCGAACGATATCGTAACGCGCTGCGAAAGCGTGATAACGGAGCTCCGCGAGAAGGACAAGAAGATCGAGGCAATGCAGCAGGCGGCGGCGAACGCGCAGCTCGGAAATCTTGACGAGCAGGACGTAAACGGTGTAACGCTGATAACGGCGGCGTTTGACGGCACGGGCGCGGACGGGCTCCGCAAGCTCGGCGACAGCCTCGCGGACAAGCACGAGTGCTTTGTCGCGGTGCTCGCCGGAACGTCCGACGGCAAGAGCAACATTCTTTGCAAGTGCTCCAAAAGCGCGGTGGCAAAGGGCGCGAACGCGGGCACGATAGTCCGCGAGGTGGCAGCCGTTGCCAGAGGAAAGGGCGGCGGCAAGCCCGACCAGGCAATGGCGGGCGTTCCCGACGCGGCGAAGATCCCCGAAGCGCTTAAGGCAGCGGCGGAGATCGCGGGCAAATATATCAACGGCTGATTTCGGCGCGTTCAACTAAGCGTCGAGGGTGCGAGGGGACAATCCTTCGGGAGAAGCGGGCGCATTGCCGCTGGCGCGGCAACGCTGAGATAAAAATCCGACAAAAAGACGAGTTCTATAACTGTTCGAATCCGGCAAACGCGAGGTGAATATCGTGAAGAAATTTAGTTGTGTCGCTTGTGTAATATGTATTGTGTTTTCGCTTGTAGGATGTACTGTATCGAGTACTGCCGAAAAGATGCCCACAATCGTTTTTCTGCATTCGGTTTATGATCCAAGTGGTCACGGAGATGAAAGGTTTGCATCTGACATAATTACATTTTATGACTGTGACGGGAATTACTGTAATGTAACCAATGTCGAAAAAAGGGCGTTAACCATCGACAAGCTCATTGAGGAGTATGAAGCGGGAAAGCTGAGCGACAGTATCGAAATTGTGTCAAAATGCGAGATGTCCGAGCTTAAAGCTAACTACAAAAAGCTTTGTGATTTATCTGAAAATGCCGACTTTGCACTGAAAGAGTTTGATGTGAGGCCAACCGTTGAGGGCCCTGTCGAAGCTTGGTACGGGATTTACTTTGACGGTGACAATCGCAAAAAAATTCTTTTTCGGAAAAAGGATGTTGCGGGTGACCACACACCTAACGACGAACGGGCGTCTGAAATATATGAATGGATACTTGCATCACTTGAGAATAACTGATACTATGCTGGTTTCGTATCCTAAAGCGCAGCGAGCGGAGCAGCGGTGAGGGAATTTTGAAATTTAAATTTAAATAAGGAGTAATTATGGACTGTTTGTTTTGCAAAATAATAGCGGGCGAGATCCCGTCAACAAAGGTTTATGAGGACGACAAAATCCTCGCGTTCCGCGACATCGCCCCCCAAGCCCCCACGCATATTCTGGTAATCCCGAAGGAGCACATCGGCGGCGTGGACGAGCTGAACGCGGAGAACTCCGCGGTAGTAGCGCATATCTTCGCGAAGATAGCGGAAATCGCAAAGGCGGAGGGGCTTAAGGACGGCTATCGCGTTGTGTCGAACATCGGCGAGCACGGCTGCCAGAGCGTCCGTCATCTGCATTTCCATATTCTGGGCGGCAAACAGCTCGGCGGCGAAATGGTTTAAGAAAGCATTGGTTTTGTGCCGTTTTCCCCGCCGGAGGCGGGGAAAACGCAAAAAAAGATATTAAAGAACAGAAAACGCTTTACTTGGCGTTTTTAGGTGTAAGATAAATTATGAGACTTAACGAACAGCGCCTTGGCGAGGATATCAAGGCAGGAAAGCTCGCGCGGGTCTATCTGCTTTACGGCGACGAGGATTTCCTTATCCGTATGTACACGGACAAGCTTACAAGGCTCGCCGTGGCTGATGAGGAGCGCGAGATGAATCTTGTGCGCTATTTCCTCGCCGCGGGTTCTTCTAAGGACGTAAAGGAAGACCTCCCGCCGAAAATCAGCGAGCTTTCGGATTTTGTTGAGGGCGTGCCGTTTTTTGCGGAGCGCAAGTGCGTCGTGCTGAAAAATCTCGATACGGATCTGCTGGATAAGGACGAGTTTGAAGGCTACATCGCGCTGCTGAACGACATTCCCGATACAAGCACGGTGATAATCACGCGCGAAAATACCGAGGAGGACGCGAAGAAGTTCAAGGAAAAGCTCGAAAAGGCAAAAATGAGGAAGCTCATCGAGACGGTCGACGTGAACGGCATTGTCTGCGAGCTGAACAAATTCCCGACCGAAAGGCTTATGGGAATGGCGATCTCGAAATGCAGCCGCGCGGGCTGCGAGCTCTCGGAGGAGAACGCGCGGTTCTTGGCGGAAAGGGTCGGCGGAAGCTTATCCCTGCTTCAGACCGAGACGGAAAAGCTCTGCGCATATTGCAATGGCAGGCAAAACGGCGAAATAATGCGCAAGGATATTGAAGCCCTTGTTCCGAAGCTTATCGAGAATAAAGTTTACGAAATCGCGAAGGAGCTGTTTTACGGGCGCTTTTCAAGGGCGCTGGAGCTTTTGGATGATGTTTTCGCGCTGCGCTTCGACCCGACAAGGATAATGCAGGCGCTTTCGGGGCATTTTGTGGATTTGTATTTCGCGGCGCTCGGCAAGCAGGCGAAGAAGTCATATTCCGCGGCGGCAAACGAGCTGAATTACAAGGGGCGCTCGTTCGTGATGAAAAACGCCTACGGCGTCGCGGGCACCGTCCCCGAGCGGCGCCTCGCGGACTGGCTCGCGATACTCTACGATACCAACAAGCGCTTTAATTCCTCAGCCGAGGACAAGAAAAGAATACTTGAAAGAGCAATCGTCGAAATAGCCACGGTAAATTAAAATCCTTTCCCCGCGGAGCGAGGGAAAACAAGAAAAACTACCGATTTCTCCCGCGAAGCGGGGGAAACGAGAAAAAACCGCCGATTTTCCCCACGGAGCGGGGAAAACGAGAACAATCACTGAATTTCCCCGCGGAGCGGGGGAAAATCAAGAAAAAACACCGAATTCCCCCGTGGAGCGGAAAAAAACAAAAACAATTTATGATCAAGATAAACCAAGCCGTGATTGTCGAGGGAAAATACGACAAGATACGGCTTTCAAACATCATCGACGCGGTAATCGTGCCCGTGCACGGCTTTTCGATCTACCGCGACCGCGAGACCGCGGAGCTTATAAAATACCTCGCCAAAACCACGGGGATCGTTATCCTCACGGACAGCGACAGCGCGGGCTTTCAGATTCGAAATAAAATCAAAAGCCTTGCGGGCGGCGGCGAGGTCATCCACGTTTACGTTCCCGACATAAAGGGCAAGGAAAAGCGCAAGCGAGCGCCCTCAAAGGAGGGCTTGCTCGGCGTTGAGGGCATTTCGGACGAGGTGATCGCTCGGGCGTTCGAGAAGGCGGGCGTTACCGCGAGTAAAACCGAGCCCAAAGACCCGATAACGAAAGCGGATATGCTGGAGCTCGGGCTTATCGGCGGGGAGAATTCCGCGGCGCGGCGCGGGGAGCTTCAGGAAAAACTCGGGCTGCCGAAGCGTCTCTCCTCAAATATGCTGCTCGAAATGCTGAACGTTATGTACTCGCGCGAGGGATTTCTCGAAAAAATCCCGGATTTAATCTTAATGGAAACGGAGGAAAAATAATGGTCTTTTCCGGGCTTACATTTATGCTGGCGTTTTTGCCTATAATGCTTATACTCTATTATATAATGCCCAAAAAAGGGAAAAACGCCGTAATTCTGATAAGCGGGCTGCTGTTCTACGCGTGGGGTGAGCCGCTTTACGTGTTCGCGATGATCCTCTCCACGTTTATCGACTACACCGCCGGGCGGCTTATGGACAAGTTCGACGACTCGCCGAAAACCCGCAAGATCTGCCTGCTCATTTCCGTGATCATGAACTTGGCGCTGCTCGGAACGTTCAAGTATCTCGGCTTCCTTATTGACTCAGTGAACAGCTGGTTCGGGTGGACTATCAAAAACCCGAACCTGCCGATGCCGATCGGCATAAGCTTCTTCACGTTCCAGTCGATGAGCTACACGATAGATCTGTACCGTCGCAAGATAAAGGTGCAGAAAAGCGCGGTGAGCTTTATGGCGTTCGTTACGCTTTTCCCGCAGATAGTCGCGGGGCCTATCGTCCGCTACGAGGACGTGCAAAACGAGCTTGACGACCGTGCGATCACCGAAAGCATGATAGGCGAGGGCATCTCGCGCTTTATCACGGGCTTGGGCAAAAAAGTGCTGATAGCGGACAACATCGGCGCGCTTTGGGATACGGTAAAGGCAATGGACGTTTCAAGCCTTTCGGCGATGACCGCTTGGATAGGAATTTTAGCGTTCACGTTCCAGATCTTTTTCGACTTCTCGGGATATTCGGATATGGCGATAGGCTTGGGGAAGATGATGGGCTTCAACTTCCCGGAAAACTTTGATTATCCGTATATGTCGAAAAGCATAAGCGAGTTCTGGCGACGCTGGCATATGACGCTCGGCGGGTGGTTCAAGAGCTACGTTTATTTCCCGCTGGGCGGCTCGAAAAAGGGCTTAAAGCGCACGGTGCTTAATCTTATGATAGTGTGGACGATTACGGGCATCTGGCACGGCGCTTCGTGGAACTTTATGCTGTGGGGCGCGTATTTCGGCGTTCTGATCGTCCTCGAAAAGCTGTTCCTGGGGAAAATCCTCGAAAAAATTCCGGCGTTTTTCAGCTGGCTTTATACGTTCGTGCTCGTCGTTATCGGCTGGGTGATGTTCGATATCGTCCCGAAAAACACGGTGGATTTCGGCGAGGTTTTCCGGCTGATATTCGGCTACGTCGGCGCGATGTTCGGCGCAAACGGCACGTTCGGCGACAATTTCGCGCTGAACGCCCTCGTGAACTACGGTCTGATATTCGGCATAGCAATAATCGGCAGCTCGGATATGATAAAGCAGTTCACAACATGGTTCAAGAAAAAAGCCCCCTGCTGGATGATGTACAGCTATCCCGTAGTCCAGACCGTGGTGCTCTTGGCGAGCATAGCGTTTATTACCACATCAAGCTACCACCCGTTCCTGTATTTTAATTTTTAAGGATATTCCGGACAACGGATCAAGAGCGCAGTTATGGCGCGTACCGCAAGCAGCAGCACTACCGGCGAAGCGTCACAAGGCGCACTCCGACCAAAGACAGCACAATGGCGTTGACATAAATTTCAAAAAGTGTCAAGATTTTGCGAAGCAAAATCTTGACCGGTTCCCTCAGCGCTGCGGGAATTTTGAAATTATAATAAGGTGAATTTATGAAACAAAACAAATTTAAAATGTCTCCGCATAAACTGATGATCGCGCTTTTCGCGGTCGTTTTGTGCGGTACGGCTATCACTACGGCGGTGCTTCCGAAGAAGAGCATGAGCGAGAACGAAAACCGCTCGCTCGCCAAATTCCCGTCGGTTGTGAATACAAAGAAGCTCGAAACCGCGAAAAATCCCAAAGAGGTCTGGGATTCCGTCAAGTGGAAGTACATCAACAACCGCGAGGGCAAGGCATTCAAGGACGATTTCGAGACGTATCTCAGCGATCACCTTGCGGGGCGCGAGATCTGGGTAAAGGCTTCTAACGGAATTCAGCGGCTTTCGGGCAGAGACGAGATAAACGGCGTTTACACCGTCGATGATCAGATGATCCAGACGTTCAGAACCTACGACGCGGACGCGGTGGACGCCGCGATAAACGCGATGAACGGCTTCGCCGAGCGCTATCCCGACAAGGAAATGTTCTTTATGCTCGCGCCCACCGCGCAGGAATTCTTCTCGAACAAGATCCCGACGCACGCGGGGCTTGCTTCGCAGAAGAGCTTTATCGACGAGTGCTATCGCAACATAGAGGACATCACGACCATCGACTGCCGCAGCTTCCTCGCGAGCAACTCCGGGGAGTATCTTTACTACAGAACCGACCACCACTGGACGAGCCTCGGGGCGTTCTGTGCGTATCAGTCCGCCGCGAAAGCGCTTGGATATTCGGCTTACGGCTTCGGCTCGTTCAACATTGAGACGGCAAGCAACGACTTCCGCGGGACGCTCTACAGCAAGACCCTCGACGACGGCGTAACGCCGGATACGATCGATTATTATTTCCTCGCCGACGGCGAGCCGAACGTGAAGCTTACGAGCATAAACGGCGCGGATGTGAAAAAATACGACAGCCTCTATGTCCGCGAATATCTGGACGTTAAGGACAAGTACTCCGGCTTCACCGGTCCGAATACGCCTATCGTCACGATAGAAACCGACGTTGACACCGACAAGACGCTTCTCATCGTCAAGGACAGCTACGCGCACTCGCTCGTGCCGTTTTTGTCGAAGCATTACAAAAAGATCACAATGGTCGATATGCGCTATATCAACACGGACTTGAACAGATTCGTGAAGCTCGACGACTATTCGCAGGTGCTGTTTATGTTTAACGTCATCTCGTTCGCGGAGGACAACGGGCTTACAAAGCTCGGGCTTACGAAGTGACAAGGGAGCTTGAATTCTCCGTTCCCGAAGAGGAAAGCGGCGAGACCGCGGAAAAATTCCTGAAAAAGCGCGGTTTCTCGCACAAGCTGATTACGAGTCTGAAGCACACCGGCGGTTTGACGCGCGGCGGGAAGCTCCTCCGAACGGTTGATACTCTCACGGCGGGAGACGAAATCAAGATTATGATCGAGGATCGCGGCGCGATCATCCCTAACCCCGACATAAAGGCGGCGATCGCGTTTGAGAACGAGGACGTTGTGGTTTTCGACAAGCCGCCTGGGCTTGCCGTTCACCCGTCGATCGTTCACTACGCAGACACGCTTGGGAACTTATACGCCGCGCTTTACCCGAACAGCGCGTTCCGCCCGGTTCACCGCCTCGACAAGGACACTTCGGGGCTTTGCGCCTGCGCGAAGAACAAGCTCGCCGCTTCATTGCTGTGTAATACGAGCGGAGAGAGTGAGCGTATTATAAAAAAATATTTCGCGGTGGTAAGCGGCGAAATCGCGTCGGGCGGCGAGATAGACCTCCCGATAGGGCGAGCCGACGGCAGTATCATCAAGCGCGAGGTGCGCCCCGACGGACAGCGCGCCGTGACGCGCTACAAGCCGATTTTGTGTAAAAACGGCAAAACACTGCTGGAGATCACGCTGAAAACGGGCAGAACGCACCAGATACGCGTGCATTTCGCGCATCTCGGCTTTCCGCTCTGCGGCGACGAAATGTATGGCGGCGACCGAAGTGAGATAGCAAGACAGGCTCTCCACTGCGGCAAAATGCGCCTGGCTCTCCCGACAGAGGAAACTATCGAGATAGAAAGCCCGCTGCCGTCGGATATAGCTTATCTGTTACGATAAGCACCGTCCATTCTTGCCTCCGGATTGTGTGTTCCTACAAAATTTCAAAAAAAATCTGTCATATTTTTAGAATTTTTATAAAAACTACTTGATTTATTCGGATAGATATAGTATAATGAGTAGTGGATAACTATGCACAATATTGCAAATGCCGGTGCAAATATAAGGATAAGGGTTTGATGCTTTTGGTACTCGGAAGCAAGGTGATCAAGGTCGAGGTCATCGACGAGAGAGGGAAAGTCCTCATCGAGAGCGAAAAGGGCTTTACACTGCCGCGTAATATGTCGGAAAGCGACGCTATCGTTATTATAAAGGGCAAGGATCTTCCGGAGCTCGACCGCAACGAAATCGTTTCCGTCGTCACGACCGCGAAAAGCGCAGACAGGGTGATGTATCACGGCGCGGTTTCAATGTCTATCGACACGCAGATGAACATAAGGCTGCTTCAGTCGGGCGAAATGGAGCTCTTGAAGGAGCGGCGGCGGTTCTTTAAAATAAAGGTGAACGAAAGCGGCAGGGCGCTGTTTTTCGTCAGAGATGAGAAAACCGTCCGCTTTGACGAGCCGCTTGAGATTGCGGTGAGGGACATCAACGTCGGCGGTGTGTTTATAATTTGCGCCGATTATGAGTTTATGGAGGACGACCTCATCTGCTTTGACATTGACCTGAGGGCGGGTGCTCCGCTTAATGCCGCGGCAAGGGTGCTGCGCGTGCAGAGAAACAGCGACGGCGTTATCACGGGCTATGGGTGCGAGTTCCAGGGGCTGACGGCTTCGCAGGAGGACAAAATCGGGCGGTTTATCTTAAAAGTTCAGACGGAGCTCCGCGCAAAGGACTCCGAGGACGAGGGTGACGACCCATTCAGGAGAAAATAATTTCGTGAAATTAATACAATTATCATAAATTCAGGGGGATGAACGATGAAAAAATCAAGTATGAAGTTTGGATTGATATTGGTTCTGATCGTTTTCGCGATAGTTCCGGTATTGATTCTCGGTGTAGTCGGCACGTTTACTATCGTCAGCTATACCGATAACACACGTCTCGGCGAATTGTCCGACGTTTCGCTGTCGAAGGCGGGCATGGTTCACACGGTGTTTGAGGGCTATCAGGCGCAGGCGACGGCGCTTGCCAAAATGAGCACCGTTATCTCGTCCGCAAAGGGCAGAAACCAGGTCGGCGCAGAAGACATTAAAGCGGTCGCTAACAACAATTCCGACATTTATGATGTTCTCGTGCTCGATGCGCAGGGCAAGGTTATAACCTCGGCGCAGACCAAGCAGGACAACAGCACGTTTGAGAACTTCGACGCGGAGAATATGCCCGCGGTATCCGGGATCGTTTCGTGGCAGAAATACGGCGACCTTACGGACGCGTTCTTTGTTTCCCACGAGATTTATCAAAATCCCGAAGAAAAGACGGGCGGGCTTCTCGGTTATGTCTGCCTTATAATCTCCCCCCAAGCCGACAGCGCGCTGATGACGGCGCTCGGCGGCTCTTACCTTGACGGCTCCGCGCGCCTCGCGCTTATCGACGCCGACGGCAATGCGATAAATTCCGACGGCAAGGGCACGGTTATGAAAGCCTCCGAGGTTGATTCGGGGATTTCCTCCAACGTGAGCAATATCGTAAGCCACGTTCACACCGCGACCACCGACAAGGATGTGGCAAACAACGTTTATACCGACAAGAGCGGCAAGTACGCGTTCGCGGCAGGTGCTGTTCCGAACGCTCCCTCGTGGAGATGGGTAGGCATTTCCGATACCGCAAGCTTCTCGTCGTTCTCCTCGAGAACCAACATCATTGCGTGGATCGTAGTTGTGGGCTCCGCGCTTGTGGCTTCCGCAATCGGATTTATCATCATCAACAGATTTGTAAGCAAGATGCACGATATGCTCAAGAAGATGAACAACATCACGCTTGAGGACGGCTTCTCGTCAATGCGCTTCGACACGAAGAACGACAGAAGCGAGCTCGGTATGATCCAGAGCTCCTTCAACGAGTTCCTCGACGAGGTAAACCTCAGCTCCCAGCGCTACCGCACGCTCGCAAGCCTGGCTGATAATATGCTTTTTGAGTGGGATTTCCATAAAGAGACAATGTATTGCTCCGATAACTTGCTCGCGAAATTTGACATCAACCCCGAAATAGCGACGCTCCAGAACGGGCGCTTCCTCGACGGACTTATGAACGAGGAGGACTCCGACAGATATAAGCACGATATGCCGAAGCTGCTGAAAAGCAAGACCAAATTCACGAGCGAGTATCAGCTTATGGCAAAGAGCGGCGCGACGATCTGGGTTTCGCTCTCCGCGACATGTATCACAGACCGCGTAGGCGAAACGCTCCGTGTAATCGGCGTCCTTACCGACATCGACAACGAGAAGAAAATGGAGATGCAGCTCACCGAGCGCGCAAGCTTCGACTTCCTCTCGCAGCTTTACAACAGAAGCACGTTTACAAGAATGCTCCAGAACGAGATAGAGCAGCGCGGCGGCAAGAAGATCTGCGTTATGTTTATCGACGTGGACGACTTCAAGTTCATCAACGACCGCTACGGACATACTGTCGGCGACGAGGTTATACGCTACGTCGCGGACACTATCCGAACGAAGGTTGACGACCGCGGTGGCTTTGCGGGACGCTTCGGCGGCGACGAGTTCGTGCTTTGCTTTACCGACCAGTCTGACATCGCAAACGCGGAGCAGATAGCTATGGACACGATCGACCAGCTTTACGTAGGCTACACCACGACGGACGGTATGCTTATCAACGTCAGAGCGTCTATAGGTATCGCGTATTGCCCGGAGCACACCGAGGACGTAACCGAGCTTCTCTCGTTCTCCGATACGGCGATGTACTTCGTAAAGAAGAACGGCAAGACGAACTATCACGTTTACGTCGCGGAGGACAGCGAAAGCGGCGAGTATATCGATCCCGAGGGATTTTGATTTCGCTGTGAAGTGAGAAAATAATCAAAAGGGCGCGCGATCACCGCGCCCTTGTTTCCTTAAAATATGTTTTCCCCGCCGCAGGCGGGGAAAATACAGAAATAAAAATCCCACACTATTTCTTTGGGAGGAATCAACTTGGCAAAGGTAATTGCAGTTACAAATCAAAAGGGCGGGGTCGGGAAAACCACGACGTGCAGCTCTATTTGCGGCGAGCTCGTGCGGCTTGGCTACAAGGTTCTCGCCGTTGACCTCGACCCGCAGGGAAACCTCAGCTTTAGCCTCGGTGTTGAGGCGGACGACAATTTCACGATTTACGACGTGATGAAAGGAAATTGCGAGATAACGGACGCTATCATCAGCGGCGAGACTTGCGACGTCGTGCCGTCGAATATCCTGCTGTCGGGCTTGGAGCTCGAAATGACGGGCGTGGGGCGCGAGTACGTCCTCCGTGAGCAGTTAAGCACTCTCGCGAAGAAGTACGACTACATCATTCTCGACACGCCGCCCGCGCTTTCCGTTCTGACGATCAATGCCTACACCGCGTCGGACGAGCTTGTCATCCCGATGCTCTGCGAGATCTTGTCGCTTCAGGGCATCGCGCAGCTGAAGCAGACGATCTTCGCCGTGAAGCGCTATTACAACAAGTCGCTGTGCGTCCGCGGGATTGTGCTGAACAAGTATAACCCGCGCCTGACGCTTACAAAGGACGTTGAGGACATCGCGCAGGTGATAGCCGAGCAGCTCGGCACGACGATCTTCAAGACGAAAATCAGCGCGAGCGTCGCGATAGCCGAAGCCCCCGCGCACGGCGAAAGCATAATCACATACAGCCCGCGGTGCAAGTCCTCAAAGGAGTTCCGGGATTTCGTCAAGGAGCTTATAGAGCCCCATAAAAAGAAAGCGAGTACGGGCAAATGAGTAAAAAGCGCGGCGCAAGCCTTGAAGCCAAGTCCGCCGAGCCGAATAAAGCGCGAAAAAAATCCGCGAAGAAAACCGACGAGATAAAACCGGAGCGCAGCAACAAAACCCCGCAGGTAATGAAACTTCTGGAGCAGAACAAAAACTCCGCGAACCCCGTAATCCTCGCGGGGAAAAGCCGGATCCCGCGGCAGCTTGCGGGCAGAGAGCCGCTCTCGAGAATTCTCGGACGCGATCTCGGCGAGGAATTTTCCGACATCGACGGTACGGTGGTAGTCAATTTAACACAGCTGGCGATCGAGCACGAAGCCCCGCTGATACTCGATCGCTTTAACGCGTGCAGCTGCGACAAGTGCGTCGAGGTCATCTCAATGGCGATAGCAAAGCGCGTTCCCGTGCGGTTCGCGAGGATAAAGAAAACCTCGCAGCACCGCGGCTCAAGGGAGCTTATGGAGCGAATGGAGCCTGTGCGCAAAATGGTGCTGACGGAAATGATAAGGGAGCTTATCGGCAATAAAAAGCGCTGCTTCCACGATGATTAACGTTAATATTCAGCATGATTATCGGAAAAATAATAAATGATTAATCCCCGCGGAACGACTAACTCCGCGTTACAACAATAACAATTCAATCAGGAGTGTACTATGGCAGTTGATATCGGAATAGATTTGGGAACGGCGAACATTATCATCACCGTCGCGGGAAAGGGCATCGTGCTCAACGAGCCGTCCGTCGTGGCTTACGACCGCAAGAAAAGAGCGGTCGTGGCGGTAGGTACGGAGGCGTACAAAATGATCGGGCGAACGCCCGAATATATCGTCGCGGTGCGCCCGCTTAAGGATGGCGTAATCTCGGACAATGATATGACGCAGGCGATGATAAAGGAATTCATCAGCATAGTAAGCGGCGGTATGATGGCGCGTCCGCGCGTAATTTTGTGCGTGCCGAGCTCGGTTACGGACGTTGAGAGAAGAGCGGTAGTGGAGGCGGCGCTTTCCGCGGGCGCTAGGAAGGTTTTCCTCATTGAAGAGCCTATCGCGGCGCTTATCGGCGCGGGCGTGGACATCTCAAAGCCAACGGGCACAATGGTCGTCGATATCGGCGGCGGCACGTCCGATGTGGCTATCGCTTCGTTCAACGGTATTGTACAGTCGCGCTCCGTAAAAATGGCGGGGAACAAATTCGACGCGGCGATCATTCGTTATATTACGCAGAAGTACAAGATACTCATCGGCGAAAAAACGGCGGAGAAAGCCAAAATGGAGCTCGCGAACGTCTATAACCCGACGGGCGAGAAGAAGATGATCGTGCGCGGAAGAAACCTCCTGCGCGGACTTCCCGAGGCGCTTGAGATTTCGGACACCGACCTTTACGAGGCGCTCCACGACAACGCTATGGAAATTGTCGAGCAGATAAAGCTTGTGCTTGAAAGCACGCCGCCGGAGCTTGTCGGCGATATTTTGAGTAGCGGAATTCTCCTGACGGGCGGCGGTGCTATGCTCGGCGGTCTGCCGGAGCTTATCTCGGACAAGGTCGGCGCGCCGTGCTTCGTCGCGGAAAAGCCGATAGAGTGCGTGGCGCGCGGCGTAGACGTGGCGTTCTCAATGTCCGACGACCTGCTGGACGGCTTCGAGCAGGTGCAGCTGTACGGATTCAGGTAAACAATGTACAATGTATAATTGACAACTGACAATATTGACGCGAACCAAATCCCCCGCGGTGCGGGGGATTATTTATCATGGAAAGGCGGTGTCGAAAGTGGACTTACCGTTTCAAATAGCGGAGATATTAGAGCGTTTGGATCACGCGGGCTACAGCGCATTTGTTGTCGGCGGGTGCGTGCGCGATCACCTTATGGGGCTCTCACCGCACGACTTCGACATCACGACCGCCGCCTCGCCGCGCGAGACGGAGCGCGTGTTCGCGGACTGCCGCGTTATCGAGACGGGCATAAAGCACGGCACTGTGACGGTGCTGTACAAGGGCGCTTCCGTGGAGATAACGACGTTCCGCGTCGACGGCGAGTACTCCGACGGACGTCACCCCGACAGCGTTTCGTTCTCGCGGAATATCGAGGACGACCTCTCGCGGCGCGATTTCACGATGAACGGCATCGCTTACAGCCCCAAGCGCGGCTTTGTTGACCCGTTCGGCGGGGAACGCGATATCCGTGCGGGTATTATCCGCGCTATCGGCGACCCCGACAAGCGCTTCTCCGAGGACGCTCTCCGCGTGGTTCGGGCGCTGCGCTTCTCGGCGACGCTCGGGTTCCCGATCGAGGAAAACACCGCCCGCGCTATGGACGCTCACAAAAACGATCTCCGCAAGGTCTCCGCGGAGCGCATTTTCGCAGAGCTCAAACGCCTAATCTGCGGAAAGGACGTAAAGCGCGTGCTGCTCGAATTCCCCGCGGTTTTCTCCGTGATAATCCCGCCGCTTGCGGAAATGGTCGGGTACGATCAAGGCTCGAAATACCACAACAGCACGCTCTACGAGCACACTGCAAGAGCCGTCGAAGCTGCGCCGCCGACCGTCGAAATGCGCCTCGCGATGCTGTTCCACGACCTCGGCAAGCCGCACTGCAAATCGACGGACGAGAACGGCGAGTGCCACTATTACGGGCACGCGGCGGTCTCGGCGGAAATGGCGGGGGAGCTGCTCCGCGCGTTAAAGTGCGACAACGCTCTGCGGGAGCGGGTCGTTCATATCGTACATTACCACGACATTCCCGTTGACACGTCGCGGCGGTACTTCAGGCGGCAGCTCGCGAAGCACGGCGCGGAGCTGTTCTCGGACATTATGGAAGCGCACATCGCCGACGACTCGGCAAAAGCGCCGTTCTGCCTCGAAAGAATTCCGAAAATACAAGAGGCTATGCAAATCGCCGAGGAGATAAGCCGCGAAGCCCCGCCGTTCTCGATAAAATCCCTCGCGATCAGCGGCAAAGACCTGAAAGGAATTGTCCCGCCAAGCCCGCTTATGGGGGAGATTTTGGCGAGGCTGCTGGAGGAGGTCGTGGACGAAACACTCCCGAACGAGAAAAACGCGCTGTTGAGCCGCGCGGTAGAGCTTTCCAAGGAACTCAAGGATTTAAGTAATAACCTTGAGTGAGCAGAATAACAATAAGGGCGGAGAAAAATTTTCCCCGCCCTTTTTTAAAACCAAGGGGAATTTTAAGTAACTGCCGATAATATAAAATTTAAGCTTAATTAAACAAATGTTTCCCCGCCATCGGCGGGGAAACATTTGTTTTTTCAGCTAAGCAGTGGTGAAATGCGAATATCGGTAAAGTTTACACATAGATCGCGCGCTTTTTCATTGTTTTTTCTTAATTATTAAGTTTTACCTAAAAAAATATTTTTCTTATTTTCCGAAAAACCACCTTGACAAATCTCTCAAATTACTATATAATAGAAGTACACGTTGAAATAAATACAATATATTGTGGAAAGTTGGGAATTAAAAAATGGCAATGATTACGATGATCAAGAAGCGCGACGGCAGAGAGGTGCCGTTTAATATCGAGAAGATCGCGAACGCCGTGATGAAGGCGGCAAAGGCGGTCGGCGGGAATGATTACGACGAGGCGTTCAAAATCGCCGACAAGGTGTGCCAGAAGCTCTCGGAGACGATAATCGGGCGCAATCCTTCCGTCGAGGAGGTTCAGGATATGGTGGAGCGCGTCCTTATCGAGGACGGTCACACCAGCACCGCAAAGGCGTATATCCTCTACCGCGCCGACAGAACGCGCGCTCGCGAGATGAATTCCACGCTGATGAAGATCTACGAGGACTTGACCTTCACGTCGGCGGCGGACAGCGACATAAAGCGCGAAAACGCCAACATCGACGGCGATACCGCAATGGGCACGATGCTGAAATACGGCTCGGAGGGCGCGAAGCAGTTCAACGAGATGTACGTGCTCGACCCGGTGTACTCAAACGCGCACATCGGCGGCGATATTCATATCCACGATCTGGATTTTATGACGCTTACGACGACCTGCTGCCAGATCGACCTGCACAAGCTGTTCAAAAACGGCTTCTCGACCGGGCACGGATTTCTGCGCGAGCCGAACGACATCGCAAGCTACGCGGCGCTCGCGTGCATCGCGATACAGTCCAACCAGAACGACCAGCACGGCGGGCAGTCTATCCCAAATTTCGATTACGCTATGGCGGAGGGTGTCAAGAAAACGTTCAGAAGAATGTACCTTGTGAACTTGGCAAAGGCGCTGACTTACACATACAAAAAGGAATACAGCGAGGTTCTGGCGAACGTCAAGGCTAACGCCGAGGAGATAGAGCGCGAGGACGGGCTTTATCCCAAGCTGCAGGATAATTACGATTACAAAGCCAAGGAGTGGGAAAAGCTCGCGGCGAGCTACGGCGAGACGTTCACGGAGCTCCAGGACGAGGCGGAGAAGATCGCCGAGGCTGAGACCGACCGCGCGACCTATCAGGCAATGGAGGCGCTCATTCACAACCTCAACACGATGAACTCCCGCGCGGGCGCGCAGAACCCGTTCTCGTCGATAAACTACGGCACGGACACCTCTCCCGAGGGTCGTATGGTAACGCGCAATATTATGCTCGCCGAGGAGGCGGGGCTCGGAAACGGCGAAACTCCGATCTTCCCGATTCACATCTTCAAGGTCAAGGAGGGCGTGAACTACAACGAGGGCGACCCAAACTACGACCTGTTCAAGCTTGCGATGAAGGTCTCGGCAAAGCGAATGTTCCCGAATTTTTCCTTTATCGACGCGCCGTTCAATCTGCAATACTACAAAGAGGGCGACTACAACACCGAGATCGCCTATATGGGCTGCCGCACGAGAGTTATCGGCAACACGCACGACCCGGAGCGCGAGATCGTAACGGGGCGCGGTAATTTGAGCTTCACGACGATAAACCTCCCGAGGCTCGGCATTGAGGCGAACAAGGATATCGCGAAATTCTACAAGAGCCTCGACGAGATGATGAATATGGTGTTCGAGCAGCTTTTGCAGCGCTTCAAGATACAGTGCTCCAAGCGCGTGCGCAACTTCCCGTTCCTTATGGGGCAGGGCGTGTGGATAGACTCGGAGAAGCTCGGCGAGAACGACAGCATTGCCGAGATCTTAAAGCACGGCACACTTTCCGTCGGCTTTATCGGGCTTGCGGAGTGCCTCAAGGCGCTTATCGGCGTTCACCACGGCGAAAGCGAGGAAGCGCAGAAGCTCGGGCTTGAGATAATTACGCATATGCGCGAGAAAGTAGACGCGCAGTGCCAAAAGACCAAGCTGAATTTCAGCCTGCTCGCGACACCCGCCGAGGGGCTTTCGGGGCGCTTTATCGCGATAGACAAGAAGCGCTACGGCGAGATCGCGGGCATCACGGACAAGGATTTTTATACAAATAGTTTTCACGTGCCCGTTTATTACAATATCAGCGCGTTCAAGAAGGTGCGGCTCGAAGCGCCGTATCACGCGATGACAAACGGCGGTCACATCAGCTATGTAGAGCTCGACGGCGACCCGTTGAAGAATCTCGACGCGTTCGAGCAGGTCGTGCGCTATATGAAGGATCAGGGCATAGGCTACGGCGCTATTAACCATCCGATTGACCGCGACCCGTGCTGCGGCTTTACCGGGATCATCGACGACGAGTGCCCGGAGTGCCACAGAAGAGCCGAGGAGATCGAGCTTGACCGTATCGAGCGCCCGAAGCAGTTCAGAAACTAAAAACAACTCTCCCCGCCGAAGGCGGGGAGAATTACCCTAGGAGTTTTCATTATGCAGATAAGAATCGCGGGAACCGTCTCGGAATCTATCGTCGATGGACCGGGCTTTCGTTATGTGATATTCACGCAGGGCTGCCCGCACAATTGCCCGGGTTGTCACAATCCGCAGACCCACGATTTCAACGGCGGGAAGCTCGTTGACACGGACGAGCTGTTCAATGAGTGTATCGAGGACCCGCTGAACAAGGGCGTGACGTTCTCGGGCGGCGAGCCGTTCTGTCAGGCAGCGGCTCTGTATGAGCTTGGGAAGCGATTTAAGGAGCGCGGATTGTCGATCTGGTGTTACAGCGGCTGGACTTGGAAGGAGCTTTGGCAGCAAGCGGAAATGAAAGACGATGTTTGTAAGCTGCTTTCGATAATCGACGTGCTTGTTGACGGACGTTTTATTTTGGAGCGCAAAACGCTTTCGCTGCCGTTTCGCGGGAGCGAAAATCAGCGGCTTATCGACGTTCGGGCGAGCATTGAGGAGAATGCGGTCATTGGGTATATTGGTAAATTGTAACATAACTATAAGTTTTTTTCTGCGGTTCTCCCCGCCTTCGGCGGGGAGAACCGCGAGTTTGTATAAAGTCTGCTATCTTCCCTTCGGGAAGTGGGGAGAGCAAAGAAAAAAACTGTTGATTTTTTCGGTGT
>JAIDPG010000141.1 GCA_029062865.1 Oscillospiraceae bacterium | reverse complement strand
TCCTTTGTGAGGTCGATACTCGCGCCGTCCGAGCAGGAAGCGGAGACATCGCCGGAGCTTGTCGGCAGCAGCGGAAGCGTGTTGGTTTTGAACAGGATAACGACCGCGGCAAATACTGCCGCGCAAGCCGCAATAGCGGCAGCGCCGAGCGGGAATGTTTTTCGTTTTCTCGCCGAATAATACCGCGCCAATTTATCGCCTGCCTCGGCTACATAATCATCGTCAAGATCTTTCAGCAGTTCAAACAGCTCGTTTTTGTTCAATTGATTTCGCCCCTTTCCTTTAAATATTTGATCAGTTTTTTACGCACGCGTTTAAGTATGTTGTAGACATTATCAACGGAAATTTTTTCGACTTCCGCGATCTCACAAACGTCACACCCATGCCAATACCGGAGCACAAAAACCACACGCTTTCGTTTTTCGAGCGTTTTCAAAAAGTCGTTTGTCGCCGCCAAAAGCTCCTTTTTCTCAAACGCGGACTCTACCGAATACGCGGAAGCGATCTCTCCGAGCTCATCTAAAATAAGCTCCCGTTCACCGCTGCCGCGCCTTTTTGCACGGAATTTTTCCAGCATATTGAGCGCGTTATTGCGGGCGATCCTGCCGATAAACGCCGACAATCTCGAAGGTCGGTTGGGCGGTATCGACTCCCAGACCTCTAGCAATGTATCATTAACACAATCTTCTGTGTATTCCTCATTTTCGAGAATATTTCTTGAAACCGTCGCGAGATACTTGCCGTATTTTTCCGACAAAGCCGAAACGGCGCTCTCGTCGCGGATCCAAAAGAGCTCGATTATCCTATCATCGTTCATTTTCTCACCTCAATTTTGCCCTCTATAATATAAGGCAGATTTTTTTGAAATTTCGGTCAACTTTTCTGAATTTTATTTTGTAATTTTTTACGGGTTTTATAACTAACGTACGATCGGGCAGTCCGTATCATAATACTGCCCGAAAATTTTATATGTATGTTTCTTGTTCTGATATTCCCGTTAATTGACCGACCTGCTTAGTAGTTTCAGCATTTATTTTCGCTTTCTTTCCGCAAATCTTTCAGCTTCTCGTCCATAGTCAATTTTACTTCCATAAAAAATTCCATCGTTCAGCATACCTATTATATTATAGAATAGCATATCCTACCCTCAAAGTCAAGACCCAATCCTATGCCCAAATTAAAAATTCTATATATGGATTTCGAGGGGCGAAAAAATAAAAAATTCGGATTATGGCATATACGGCACATACAGCAGAGGAACAGCTTCGCTTTAATATGTATAGTGAAAATCTCACGCAGAAAAATATCGAGAGTTGTTCAGACCTTGAGATCGCGCGGCTTATCAAGAAAATCTCGGAAAGTCAGAATGTCGGTGCGGCTCACCGGAAGCAGCTTTAAGGAATCTGCGGCTGCATAAAGCAAGTGAACGACTATAAATCATCAAAAAGTACACACCTACCCAAGCAGCCATATTTTGATAAAAAACCTTTATAATAGGTTCAAAATCTATTTTAGCGGTTTTTATTTTTTACTTGACAAAGTACTGAAAATGCGCTATAATATAATTAAACGCGTTTAATTATATTGTTCGGAGGCAAAAAATGGAAAAACGCAATCTTGAAACAACTAAGGCCGCACTGCTGAAAGCTGCCGGAAAGCTTATGACCGAATGCGGCGATCCGACGGAAGTCACTTCCCGGGCTATTTCGGGCGAGGCGGGCGTAAACCTTGCGATGATAAACTATTGCTTCGGATCGAGAGAAGCTCTGCTGTTTGAGGTTTTCAAAAAGCTTCAATCCGAAGCTTTTAATCGTAATTTCATTTTCCAAAAGATTATAAAGAGCGATATTTCTCCAAAGGAAAAGCTTATACTGCTGCATTACGAATCAATGAAAATAATGCTGGAAAACTTCAAATATGTAAAGGCTGTTACGAAATTCGCGCTGCTTGAGCGCGGTATTTCGGCGGAAAGAGGAAGTCTGTCCTTAATTAATGAGCATTTTGGCGGACGCAGAACAGAGCCCGAATGCCTCTTTATGGCGTATCAAATTTCAAGCTTGCACGAGCTTGCTGTTCTGCGCCATGAGGAAATACGAGATGTTTGCGGGATAGACCTTACCGACGACGAGACCCTGAAAAAATATGTGACTGACAATATAAATATGTTTCTTGGCGAGGAGGAATAATATGT
>JAIDPG010000140.1 GCA_029062865.1 Oscillospiraceae bacterium | reverse complement strand
CGTCGCGTCGATCACTCCGCCGCCTGTTGTGGAGGTCTCGGTGGCGGAAAGCCTGCCGGAGCTCTCCGAGCCCGCGTCCGAAAGCCTTGACACTCCCGAGCCTTTCGGTGACGGGATAGGGCAGAAGGTCGCGGATATGGCGCGGGCGCTTATCGGAACGCCATTCGCGGAGAACGGTGCGACGCCCGATGGCTTTGACAATTCGGGATTTATTTACTACGTGCTCCGCGAAAACGGATATATCACCTGCCCGAGAACTACCGAGGCGCAGTCGGTCATGGGCGCGAAGCTCTCCGGTTATAATGAGATGAAGCCCGGCGATTTGGTATTCTTCGGAACGGACGACGGGGGCGAGGCGGCTTTCGGCGGCATCTTCGTCGGAAACGGCAGGATGATTGCGTGCCTGAGCACAAGCATGGACGTCTGCGAGGTCGATATTACAACGCAGTATTACACCTCCAGATTTTTCGGAGCTATCAGCCTTTCGTGATTATAATTATAACGTCTGTTTTTTTCGCTGAGGGCGTGGGAAATGAGAAAAACGATAACCCGCGGTTTTCCGCCGGAGGCGGGGAAACCGCGATGAGAAATAAACTTAAGGACAACAAAAATGAAAACGGTTATTATCGATAACAGCCTTTGCGCTTATCCCTTGCGCGACAACGCCGATCCCGACCTTATCTATCATTATATCTGCGCGCTGAAGGATTCGGGCGTTAAATATATCGAGCTGGATTTCCGCACGCTGATGAAGCTGCGCCGGCTTCCCGAGGGCGTGGAATACATTTTCCGAATGGTAGACCCGATGTTCTTGCAGCTTTCGGATTTTTTCGATTTTAAGTACATCGTTTTGACCTACAATGACTTGAGAAAGCGCATAAAGACCAAGATACCGATAATGTTCGAGCTGCCTTACGCGGGCGGCTCGTTCGAGCGCGTTGTCGGGTTTGTGCAAAAGCACGCCGACGGAGAGCTCGCGGCGTTCAGAATCCGCTCGGCATTCGATTATTACAGACCCGCCGAGACAAGCCTGATCTACCGCGAGATCTGTTCGTCGCTTATGCCGTACCCGGTAGACGTCTGCCCGCTGAATATGAACAAAACCGCGCTGGACGCGGCGCTGAAATTCACCGCGGCGAACGCCGACAGCGTTACGCTGACGGCGGGGCTCTCGACGAAGTACTGCTCGCTGGAGGAGTATTTCTTCGCGCTGATGACGCTGTTCGACAGCCTTCCTAAGGAGTTCGATATTCAGAGCCTCGGGCGCGTTTCGGTTTACAGAAGCCGCATTTTCCAGACGGGCGAACAGGCTCTCCCAAGGCTGCTGGAGATCCTCGACCACGATATTCGCTGCCTTAAAAACGCCGACACCGGCGACAGAGTCGCGATGCGTGTAGGCTTAAAGGACACGGAATATCTCGGACACCAATTTGTTTCGGCACTGGAGAAAATGGCGGATATGGAGGATATTCCGGACGAGCTTTACGAGGACATCACGGGCGCGATACGTCACTTCGACCGCGGAATATACAATGATGATATTCTGTACAAGAAAAGAAGCGGTCTATTAAACTGATTTTCTGATATTACGGAGATTAAAATGGCAATTAAGCTGATTGTAAGCGATCTGGACGGAACACTGCTCGACAGTGAAAAGCGGCTTCCGTCCGATTTTTTTGATGTGCTTGACGAAGTCGAGCGGCGGGGGATAACGTTCGCCGTGGCAAGCGGGCGGACGTACAGCGCCGCGGAGCACTTGTTCCCGGAAAAATACCGCAAAAGCATTGCGCTTATCTGCGACAACGGCGCGTGTACATATCTTAATGACGAGCTTGTACACTCCGCGCCGCTTGACAGGGCGGTTTATGAGGAGATCCTCGACGCGTGCGACAGGATAGGCGGCTTTAAGCTGGTAGTCTGCGCGGCGGGCGGGGTTTATCACTTGAAGAATTCCAAGGAGTTCTTCAACGAGGTAGGGAAATTCTACAAAAAGCATGCCGAAATCGGGGATTTCCGCGCGATTGACGATACGATCTTCAAAATGGCGATCTGCGACGAGCGCGGGACTTACACCCACGGCAAGCCGCGGTTTGATGAGATATTCGGCGACAGGCTGAACGTGCAGGTCTCCGGGGAGATCTGGATGGACGTTATGACGGCGGGCGTCAGCAAGGGAAAGGCGCTGAACGCGCTCCAGCAGCGGCTCGACGTTTCGCGCGCGGAAACAATGGCGTTCGGGGATTATTTCAACGACCTTGATATGCTGCTTTCCGCCGAGTGGAGCTTCTGCCCGGAGAATGGACATGAGGAGATCAAGCGGCAATGCAGGTTTGTCTGTGCCGACTGCGACCACGGCGGCGTTGTCGAAAGCATAAGGAAATACGCGCTTTTAGATGAGGAAGGGATTAAGGAAACAGTCTGATGAATATCGTGCTAATTGTAGTACTAATTGCGATGTCGGCGTTTTTTTCCGCGTCCGAAACGGCGATCTCCAGCGTCAACCGGATACGATTGAAAAATATGGCGGAAAACGGCTCGCGCGGGGCAGCAAGGGCGCTTAAAATACTCAAAAAATACGACAAGGCGCTGACGACCATTCTCATCGGCAACAACATCGTAAACATCGCGACGTCGTCGATTTCGACGATTTTGTGTATTCAGCTCGTCGGGGAACGCTACGGCTCGCTTGTTTCGACTGTCGCCGTGACTGTTATCGTGCTGATTTTCGGCGAGGTTATGCCGAAAAGCATCGCGAAGGATCACGCCGAGGGCGTTTGCATAGGCGTTTCGGCGGTTGTGACGTTTTTGATGATCATCTTCACGCCGTTCTCGTCGCTGTTTATTTTACTGAAAAAGGCAATGAGCAAGCTCTTCAACAAAAAGCAGTCCGTAAGCGTGACCGAGGAGGAGCTTATCGCGATTATTGACGAAATTGAGGACGAGGGCGTTTTAGAGCAGCAGGAAAGCGATCTGGTTCGAAGCGCTTTGAGATTTGATGAGATCACTGCGGACGAGATAATCACGCCGCGTGTTCGGGTCGTTGCTGTCGATGTGAACGACTCCGCCGAGGAGGTAAGAGCGAAGTTTCTCAGCGAGCGCTATTCGAGAATGCCGGTGTTCGAGAAAAATCTCGACAATATAGTAGGTATAATCAACGAAAAGGATTTTATCACGGCCTTTGAGGAAAAGGGCGCGGAGCTTTCGGTAAGCGAGCTTGTGCAGGACACGATCTACATTCCGTCGATGCAGAAGATCTCCGAGGTGCTGCGGCTGATGCAGAAGAAAAAATGCCACATGAGCGTCGTGCTCGACCAGCACGGCGGCACGCTCGGCATCGTCACAATGGAGGACTTGCTTGAGGAGCTCGTCGGCGAGATATGGGACGAGAGCGACGAGGTGAAAAGCCCCGTGACGATGAAGTCCGAGCGGGAGTTCACGGTTTACGGCGAGGCCTCGCTGAACACGCTGCGGCGTTTTCTCGAAAGCCGCGACATCGAGCTTGAGCTCGAAAGCGAGGCGAACACCGTAGCGGGCTGGGTTCTGGAGCTGTTCGGTTCTATTCCGAAAAGCGGCGACACGGCGGAAACGGACGAGCTTGCCGTGACCGTCCTTGACGCGGCGGAACTCCGCGTGAACGAGGTAAAGCTGGAGCTTAAAGAGAAGCTCCAAGAGGATGAAAAATGAGTTTTTTCTACATTATTTTAACGGCGCTCTCGGGGGCTTATCTGTTCGCGCAGCTTATCGCGTGGCTCTTTTTTAATAAAATGTTTTTCCCCGACGCGGGGGAGCTTTTTGAGAACAAGCGCGACAAAACCCTCTGGCAGACGGTTTTCCCGAAGGATATGCTGCGGCTTGTCATCGTGATATTCTTCGGCGCTGTGTTCGGGCTTTTGATGAATATCGTAATCCCGGAGGGCTGGATCACGCTCCCCTTGGCGGCGGTCGGCGGGATTTTCGTGAATTTTTTGATAAGCGTGTTTTTCTCGCCGATGTTTGACAAGATCCACAAAAACGCCGAGCCGACCGAAGCGGAGCTCGAGGGCTTGTCGGGCAAGGTCACGGAGACGATAACAAAGGACAATTTCGGCGTTATAACCGTCAAGCGCGGCAGCAGAAGCTATCTGTTCCGAGCTGTTTCCGCAAACGGCAGGCGGCTCCCGAAGGGCACAGGCGTCATCGTCATCTACGCCGAAAACAGCTGCTGCTTCGTTGAGAGCGAGGAGCATTTCGGGGATGTTTTGTTTGAGGACGGTGAAAAACAGTGAGCGTACCGGAAACAGAGGAGAAACTTATAAGACTGCTGTTTTTGATAAAGAAAAGACCGCCGTTATATTTAACACGCAGGTCTATTTTGGGTTTGTCTGATTTTTATGGCGGCTTTATCGAAGCGGTTATGGAGTTTACGCCCGAAGATCGGTGCGGGATGATTATTAGTGAATTTGGTTTGTTTATCAGAGATAAGCACCCGGAGCTTGAATTTCTGGATCTGTTTAATATTTTATACGAGGTCTCGGAGTATGATGAAGCTAAGGCTTTTGATCTGTTTTTCGATGAGTTTGAGAGCTTTTTGACCGGAAAAAACATCAAAATTCCGAATTTTGATAAGAAAAGCGGAGGATAATTGAAAAAATTTTAAAAAAGTACTTGACAAACAGTATAAAATGTGGTAAAATAGAGTTACCTCGAATGGGGTTTATTTTTTTGTGCAATTTTTTAAATGGCAAAAATAACAGAAAAATCCCCGTTAAATCGCAATAGGGCGTCGAGGGAGGCAATAATGCGCTATGGCGCAAGAAAATAGGAGGTGCCGAAAGTGAGAGTTAAAATTACGTTGGCGTGTTCGGAGTGCAAGCAGCGCAACTACAACACCATGAAGAACAAGAAGAACGATCCCGACAGACTTGAAATGAACAAGTACTGCAGATTCTG
>JAIDPG010000014.1 GCA_029062865.1 Oscillospiraceae bacterium | reverse complement strand
ATCCCGAAGCCGCAACATTTTACAATTTCCATAATATCACCACTGCCCGAATACGTCCTTAACGGTGTTAAACAGCTCCTCAAGCGCCGGGATAAGCATCATCAGCACGATGACAAGCCCCGCGACGTTGAGCATAACGACCTGCTCGTCGTGGTCGGTTTTTTTGAGTATCAGGTTCAAAATCGCGACTATAATGCCCACTCCCGCGATTTTAAAAAGCAGATCTATTTCCATAATTACCTCAAATAATCAAAACTGCCGCGCCCACTCCGCACAGCGCCCCGATTTGGAAAACCGCTCGTCCGCGCTTCTCGAACTCCGCGTCGGCGGACGCTCTTAACTGCGAAACTCTATCGGCGCATTGTTCCAGAAGCCGCAGCGTGCTCTCCGTGTCGGACGAGCCGAGCGACCGACCGAGCTCGCTTAACAGCGCCGTTTCCTCGCGTTTTGCCGGGAGATTTCCGCACGCCTTTTCCCACGCCGCGCGGATGTCCGGCTGCTCGCTTCGATAGCATTTCACCAGCCTCCCGAACTCGCCGTTTTCGTTTTCAAGAAGCTCGTCCGACGTGCGCTTAAAGTTTTTTATACCTATGATGAAGCGCTCCAGAAGAGAAGATATTTCGGCTAAGAAAACCGCGCGGTCTTTCAGCTCGCGGCTTTTTCGATAGCCCGCGAGCGCCCCGACCGCCGCCGCCAGCGCCGCCGCGAGAATTCTTATCACGTCCATTTTGTTCACCTGTTTTCAAGATATTCGGTAATTTTCCCGCGCTCTCCGAGTATTGCGACGCGCTCGAAAAACGGGAGAATTTCCCGCGTCGCGGGGCGTTTTTTTAATTGCTCGACGCTGTCCGCGTGCGCCGACGCGACGAGCTTCACGCCGCAGAACATCGCCTGCTCAATCGCCTCGCCGTCGTTTCCTATTTCGTCACAGATTATGATTTCCGGAGAGAGACTGCGCAAGGATAAAAAAATCCCGTCGGATTTTTCCACACCGCAGAGCGCGTCAGTGTTTAAGCCGATGTCGAACGAGGGCGTTCCGCGGACGCTCGCCGAAAGCTCGCCGCGAGTGTCGATCAAAACCACGCGGTGCCGCTCTCCGAGTATTCTCGCGAGATCGCGGAGCATTGTCGTTTTGCCCGAAAGCGGCTTCCCGCCGAGCAGCAAGGAGTGTATTTCTCGTGAGAAAACGCGCCCGTAAAGCTCGTCGGCGCAGCCCGATTTCTGATGCGCAATGCGGATATTCAGCCCCGAAATGTCCTTTATCGACGCGATTTTCCCGTTTTTTATAACGGCGGTTCCGCAAATTCCGACGCGGTGCCCGCCGTCGAGCGTGATAAACCCTTCGGCAATCTCGCTCTCGAAGCTGTACACCGAATAGCGGCAGATTTCCGCGAAGCACTCCGCTATTTCCTCCGCCGAAATTTTTTCGGAGCAGGGCTTCATCTCTCCGAAAATATTCACCGAAACGCACGGTCTGCCTGCCCTCAAACGAATTTCGGCGAGCTCCGAAAACGGCGTTGCAACGCGGATTTTCTCCAGCGATTTCAGCGGGATTGTATTCACCTTTATCATTTGAAATTCCTCGCTTTACTTGTCCGATTTGTAAATTTTATGCCCGGCGTTTTTAATTTAGAACACGAGATTATAATTGCGTCTTTCCTCGCCTGCGGCGGTGAGAGATGCGGATAATTTTATCGACGCTTCTTCACAAATCACAAAAAAATCCCCGCTGCATATAATGCGCAAAGGGGATGATTTGATGCTTATCGAGATAGGCTATGACCGCCGCGCGGCGGTGCGGTACGCGCTTAATTGGGCGTTCGCGCGGAACCCAAGGTTTTACGACTTTGAGGACATCGGCGGCGACTGCACGAATTTCATTTCGCAATGCCTGTACGCGGGCTGCGGCGTGATGAACTACGCGCCCGAAAACGGCTGGTATTTCATCAGCACAAACGACCGCGCGCCCTCGTGGACGGGCGTGAATTTCCTGCGGGAATTCCTGCTGACGAACCTCGGCACGGGCGTTTACTCCGAGGAAGCGCCGCTTTCGGAGCTTCGGCGCGGCGACATAATTCAGCTTGTGAATTCCGAGGGCAGATTTTATCACACCGTGATAATCTCCGCGGTTTTAAGCCCCGTGATCCCGCAAAACATCTTTGTTTGCGCACATTCCGTCGACGCGAGAAACCGGCGGCTTTCGACCTACGGCTACGCCGACGCGGTGGGATTTAGAATTCTCGGCGCGCGCAAGGAAATAGCCCTGGAAACTCGTTGATAAAAAGCTCGATGAAAGGAGAGAAATATGTTTATTTATACCGTTAAATCGGGCGACAGTCTCGATTCGTTATCAAAGCAATTCGGCGTGCCCGTAAGCCGCATTGTCGCGGACAACGCGCTGAATTTCCCGAACAGCCTTGTCGTGGGTCAGCATTTGATCATAATGTCGAATTCTATTCGGCATACGATCGAAGAGGGGCAGACGCTGTATTCGCTTTCGATGGAGTTTGATACGCCGCTTGACGAGCTCCTTGCCGCGAACCCCGACGTAAACCCGATCCTGCTCTCCGTCGGCGAGGTCGTGAATATCCCGATCTCAAGCGACATTCCGCGCCGCCCGGCGGTGATAAACGGCTACGCATATCCGTCGATAACCGAAAGCTCGCTTAGCTGCTCGCTGCCGTTTCTGACGTATCTGTCGCCGTTTTCCTATTCGGTTACTCCCGCGGGAGAGCTTGAAGCGCCGCGCGACGACGCTATAATTCAGCGTGCGAAAAACTCCGGCGTAATGCCGCTTATGGTGGTCACGAACATTTTCGATGGCAGCTTTTCGACGGACGTTTTAACGCAAATTCTCGCAAACCCCGAAGCGAGCGAGCGGCTTATCTCGTCAATTCTCGCGGAGCTTTCCCGCAAGGGCTACGGCGGCGTTAATCTTGATATGGAGTACATCGCGCCGACGGATAAGGATGCGTATAACGCCTTTTTGCGGGAGTTCTCGCGGCGGCTTCATGAAAGCGGCTACATTCTCATCACCGCAGTCGCCCCGAAATACCGCGCCGACCAGCCGGGGATCCTCTACGAGTCGCACGACTATAAGGTTCAGGGCGAGGCGGCGGACTATGTTATTATAATGACTTATGAGTGGGGGTACACGTACTCCTCACCGATGAGCGTCCAGCCGATAAACGAGGTGCGGCGCGTGCTTGAGTACGCGGTGACGGAAATCCCGTCGCAGAAGATAATAATGGGAATGCCGAATTACGGCTACGACTGGACTCTGCCGTTTGTCCGCGGAACGGCGGCGACGGCAATCGGTTTCACGGCGGCGCTCAACACCGCGATACGCTACAACTCCGAGATACTCTACGACGAGAAAAGCCAGACGCCGTATTTCTACTACACCGAAAACGGAACACGCCATGTAGTCTGGTTCGACGACGCGAAAAGTATCGACGCGAAGCTTCGCTTAGTTGACGAATTCGACCTTGCGGGCGCGTCCTACTGGACGATCAACCGCTGCTTTATCCCGAATTGGGAGATAGTGCAGAATTTGTTTGAAATAATCAAATTGTAATAAGCGCGTAAAAGCTCCCCCGATGTCGGGGGAGTTTCGTTTACTTTTTATTCGCTTTCGCGGCTTTGTTGAGCGCTTTTACATATTTCTCGCGAAGCGGCTGCGGCGACAGGATCTTCGCGTTTTCGCCGAATTGGAACAGCCACCCGAAGAACGGCTCGGGGCTGGACGCACGGACGGGCACCTTTACCGTGAAGTGCTCCGCGCCGTCGGGAATGAGCGTTATCTGCTTGCCGAAGCGGTCTATCACCGCGCCGATAAGCGAGTTCGCAAAGCGGAGCTTCACCTCTTCGACCTCGCCGCTGAACATTGAAAACGTCGAACCCATATAGTCCGACAGCTTGAAGCCGCGCGGCATTTTCTGCGCGGGTTCGCCGAGTATCCGCACGTCCTCCATTTTGTCAACGCGGAAGTGCGAAATGCTGCCGCGTTTCTCGTAGTGCGCGATGAGGTAGTATTTCTCGGCGCTCCACGTAAGCGCGTAGGGCGAGCAGACGCGCACCCCGTCACGGTATTTTTTGCGCTTTTTGATGTCGTAATCGAAATACTTAAACGAGATCATTCGCTTTTCGTTTATCGCACGGTGAATTTCATTGACGTTGTAATAAATGCGCTCGTTATCAGTAGTGAGGCGGTTGGCGATGTAGACCTGGCGGCGTATGGATTTCGCCTCATGCTCGCTGCAAAGAGTCTCAAGTTTCGCGATAAGCTCCTTTGCCTTCTTCTCGGTGAAGAACCGCGACGACGCGACCGCGTCCGCCAGCAGCTTAAGCTCGGGCAGATCGAACGTTCTCGCCGCGAGGCTGTAACCCGCCGCCTTGCCGAGCTCGGAATCGATCTCCGCGCCGAACTCCCGAAGCTCGTCGATGTAGCCGTAAATCGCCTTGCGCCCCGCTTCAACTCCGTATTTTTTCAGCTCGCTTTGAAGCTCGGGCATGGTAAGCGCATGCTCGCTGTCGGTTCTCTCGGAGAGGATCTTGTAAAGGTACAAGATCTTCGCCTTGCCGACCTGTTTTTCTTCCGTGACTTTTTTGTTTTCGGGCATTTTATGTTCCTCCGCGGGTTTTCTTAATTATCACACAAATCTAAGCGGCTTGAAAACCGCCAAAGGCGGTTTCCGCTATTTTTATTATAACGCAAATTCGGGAATTTGTCAACAAAAATCCCCGCCTATTGTGAAATGGCGGGGAATATGTTATAATCGGGAGTTTAACTTTTCATTCGGTTACGAAAACCTCGTTCTCATGAATTGTATTGACATCTTCGTCTATCAAAGTCCAGCCGTTGCTGAGCATTTCCTCAAGCTTATCGTCGGGCATCTTGTAGTAATAATACACTTCCTTGCCGTCGTCTGACAGCACATGTACACTTATATAATCGCCCTCGGTGCTGGTGACTATCCGATCACAAGGCTTTTCATCAATCCGTGGTTCGTCCTGCTTGTTTTCGTTTTCGGCGATTTCGGGTGCGATTGTTTCGGGAGCTTGCGCTTCCTCGACGTCCGTCGCCGGCGTCCACGCGGACTGCTCAGCGCTTGCGATAATCGCCGAGAGCGCCGCCGTTGTCGCGGCAGCCACCGCGATAGTAATGGTTCTTATTGTTGTGCGTTTGCTCATTGCTTTTTCCTCCTTTACTCGCGACAGAACCGAGGTCTTTATATTATTGATACGTTTTTCGGAGAGCTTTTCTTCGTCGTCAAGCGGAATGTTGTCGAAATATTCACGCATACTCAAAACCCCTTACTGTCAGATATTCGCGGAGCTTCGTCCTCGTTCGTGAGAGATTCGAGCGCACGGAGCTTTCCGCCGCGCCAGTTTTTATCGCTATCTCGG
>JAIDPG010000139.1 GCA_029062865.1 Oscillospiraceae bacterium | reverse complement strand
CGGAACGACACCGCTGACGGAACCGGTCATAATTTTGCTTTCGCAAAATTATGACACTTTTTGAAATTTATGTCGTCGCCGGTTATGTTGCTTTTTTCGTAACGCGCCTTTGATGCGCCGCCCTCGCGTTGACAGGCTTGTGATGCGCTATAATGCTGTTCCCTTACACTAATCTTCGCCGGATTTAAAAGTCGCGAAAAACCGTCTCACTTCGCTTCGCTCCGTTCGCCTAGCCGCCTGCTAAAGTTCCGTTTCGCTTCGCTTCACTCCACTTTAGCAGGCGCTTTTTTCGCGACACGGCTCCCCGGCAGGTTTTCTCGGCGGTTATGCCCCAAACGGCAACGCCATCACGTGATAAGACGGTCGCGTTGAGCGCGCTGCCGCAACTATCTCTTTAACTATTATGGATAAGTTTTCCGCCTTTATTCACCAAAAATTTGCCAAGCCGAAAAATCCCCCGAGCCGCTTGTGCCCGAGGGACGCTTGTGACGGAGTTTTACAAGCTTTACTTAGCGCTCTGCTCGTAAGACTCGATCATCTTCTTGACCATCTGACCGCCGATGGAGCCTGCCTGCTTAGCGGTGAGGTCGCCGTTGTAGCCCTGGTTGAGGTTTACGCCGACTTCGCTTGCTGCCTGCATCTTGATGTTCTTAAGATTTGCTTTAGACTGTTTAGCCATGATAATTCTCCTTGTTCAATTTCAATAATAGCAAAGGTCGTGCCGAAATTTAATGATGAAATCCCTTTGCGCTATTATTGTTTTCACCGCCGCGGGAATTATTAAAGGTAATTTTTTGCGCATTTGAGAGTTTTTGCTGATAAAAGCAAGAATTACAGAAGCAAGAGGCAAGAATTTGCGAATAAAGGCGGCGCATAAAAACGCACGCAGCAGCGTAACCAAACCGCATTAAAGCCGCGCTCCGAGACAATCAACACAACAAGACCGCATAAAAACGGCTCGCATTACCCGGCCAAACCGCATTAAAGCCGCGTACCGACCAAAAGCAACCCACCAAGCGAAGTGTGGAGCGAAAAAAGCGCCCGCTAAGGTGGAGCGAGCGAAGCGAACGGAACCTTAGCAGGCGGCTAGGCGAACGAAGTGAGCCGGTTTTTCGCGACTTTAAAATAAAACGAGACAGTCAACACAACAAGAGCGCATCAAAAGCCGCGTCCCGAGGCAGTCAACACAACTAGACCGCATCAAAAGCGGCTCGCAGCAGCATAATCGTGAAAAATCACTTCCCAAAAATATTTTTCCCGAAAATTGCAAATTATTCCTTGACATCTTGCAAAAAATAGTGTATAATGGTATATGTGGAGAGAGTTGTTGCGCGCGGCGCGGCAATCTCGTAATTTTCTTAAGAAAGAGGTAATTCAAATGGCTAACATCGATTTGACGAAGTATGGCATCACGGGTGCGACGATTATCGGCTACAACCCGTCCTACGAGGAACTGTACAAGGCGGAGCTCGATCCGTCGCTTACGGGCTACGACAAGGGACAGGAAAGCGAGCTCGGCGCGGTGAACGTTATGACGGGCGTGTACACCGGGCGTTCGCCTAAGGACAAGTATATCGTTATGGACGAGAACTCCAAGGACACCGTTTGGTGGACCTCCGACGAGTACAAGAACGACAACCACCCGATTAGCGAGGACGTATGGGCGAAGCTCAAGGAGCTCGCTGTTAAGGAGCTCTGCGACAAGAAGCTCTACGTTGTGGACGCGTTCTGCGGCGCTAACAAGGACACGAGAATGGCTGTCCGCTTTATCGTTGAGGTTGCTTGGCAGGCTCACTTTATTGAGAATATGTTTATCAAGCCGACCGCGGAGGAGCTTGCGAGCTTCGAGCCGAACTTCGTTGTTTATAACGCGTCTAAGGCTAAGGTTGATGATTACAAGGCGCTGGGCTTGAACTCCGAGACCGCGGTCGCGTTCAACGTTACGAGCCGCGAGCAGGTTATTATCAACACGTGGTACGGCGGTGAGATGAAGAAGGGTATGTTCTCGATGATGAACTACTACCTGCCGCTTAAGGGCATCGCTTCTATGCACTGCTCGGCGAACACCGATATGGACGGCAAGAACACCGCTATCTTCTTCGGCCTCTCCGGCACCGGCAAGACCACGCTTTCCACCGACCCGAAGCGCCTTCTCATCGGCGACGACGAGCACGGCTGGGACGACAACGGCGTGTTCAATTTCGAGGGAGGCTGCTACGCTAAGGTCATCGACCTCGACAAGGACAGCGAGCCCGACATCTACAACGCAATCAAGAGAAACGCGCTGCTTGAGAACGTTACTCTCGACGCTAACGGTAAGATCGACTTCAAGGACAAGAGCGTTACCGAAAACACTCGTGTTTCCTATCCGATCGACCACATTCAGAATATCGTAAGACCGATCTCGTCCGCTCCCGCGGCTAAGGATGTTATCTTCCTTTCCGCTGACGCGTTCGGCGTTCTGCCGCCTGTTTCTATTCTCACTCCCGAGCAGACGCAGTACTACTTCCTTTCGGGCTTTACCGCTAAGCTCGCGGGCACGGAGCGCGGCATCACCGAGCCGACCCCGACGTTCTCCGCTTGCTTTGGTCAGGCGTTCCTTGAGCTCCACCCGACAAAGTACGCGGAAGAGCTTGTTAAGAGAATGCAGAAGAGCGGCGCTAAGGCGTATCTCGTAAACACCGGCTGGAACGGCACGGGCAAGCGCATTTCGATCAAGGACACGCGCGGCATCATCGACGCTATTCTCGGCGGCGCTATCGCGAACGCGCCCACCAAGAAGATCCCGTTCTTCAACTTTGAGGTTCCCACCGAGCTTCCGGGCGTTGACCCCGCGATCCTCGACCCGCGCGACACTTACGCTAACGCTTCCGAGTGGGAGGAGAAGGCAAAGGATCTCGCCGCGAGATTTATCAAGAACTTCGCGAAGTACGAGGGCAACGACGCGGGCAAGGCACTTGTTCCCGCAGGTCCCCAGCTCTGATCCGTAAATCGCCGGATATAGAAATCATAAAGAAATCCCCCTCTTTTTGAGGGGGATTTCGAACTGCCCGAAACAAGGAGGGAGATTTATGCAGATCGCCGATAACAAGGCGCGGCACACGCAATGTGTCCTGATGATCATCGCGGGAGTGTTGTTTTTCCTTATCGGAACGCTGATACTCGGCTCGTCGGGCAGCAGGATAAAATGCACAGAACGCGTGACCGCGACAGTCAAGAAAAACCTTGAGGTCAAAAAGGTCGCGGACGGCGTCGCGCGCGGCTCGAACACGACAAAATACATGCCCGTTTTCGAGTACGAATTCGGCGGCAAGAAATACTCCACGATAAGCAAGCTGGCTTCCAAACCGCCCGAGTTTGCCGAGGGCGAGGTCGTGACTATCCGCGTGAACCCGAAAGACCCCGAGGAGATCTACTACACTCCAAGGGGCGGCGCGTTTGTAATGAGCGTCCTGTTCGAGATAGCGGGCGGCGCTCTCGCGGTCGGCGGAATTGTCGTATTTGTCGTGATGAAAACAAAAACGAAGTCGCCGAAGCAAACACTTAATTAACAAAAAAATCCCCCTCTTTAGTGGGGTAGCGATGTAGAAGTTTTTCAAATCGTTACGGACAAACGGCGGGATATGCACATAACCGGAGGTAATGCCGCCAACCAGCATTACCTCCGGTTTAATTTATTCGGAACAATTTCCGCACTTTCCGCAATTTGAGCAGCCGTTACAAATCGGTTTGCTGCCGCACATTGAGCAATTGCTGCCGTAGCTGGGAGAATACAATTCGTTTTTCGGAATGATGTTACCGAAGCGATCGGTGAGCTTTCACTTTATTGGCTCTCCGAGAAAGTTCATTCTCGATTTAAACGCCATTTCGCTTTGTATCCGCTTATTCGGCAGAGCATAACGCTTGCCGTCCTTTATGAAAACCGTTCCCGTTTCGATGAAACAGAACGTTATATTTCGGCTTACACACTCGCTCTGCAAGCTCTTGACCCAATCGAAATCGCACGGACGGGAGCCGTCGTAATTTTCGCCGCCGCAGATCACCTGCTCGGTCTGTCCGCTGTCGAGATACTTTCCAACGCTCACCGCACCGATAAACGGAGCGCACATTATCCCCTTATGCTTAAACGGTAAATCGAGCAGTATCGGAATACGCTCATCGGCGCTGCGCTGATTTTCGCAGGTTACATTGAACATAACATTTTCCCAACCGTTGCCCCAATCCTCGGGCAGACATTTCCGAACACGTTGAGGACGTTTCGTAAGCAGAAAAAATTTTACATCGGGGCGACAGCGTATTATCTCCCAAGCCTCTCCGCGCCATTCGTCCGCTTCCTCCAGAAAGAAATCCGAGGTCATACAAACGCGTATCAGCTCTCCGCTTTGAACCTTGAACGCGCCGCCGCGGTTTTTATGCAGCGGGTAATCGAACGCGGTCTTGGTGCGGAAAATTTCCGCGCCGTTTTTATCGCGCTGCTTGTCAAGAAAGTACATATAACAATGCTCGCAGCCCTCGGAGCATTTTACACAGCCGTGCCACGGATTCCAGATATCGTGCATTTCGCCCTCCGTTTTTGTTTATTTTAGCATATTCGGGCGAGTTTGTCAATGCTTCAGTTCGTCAAGCACATTTGCTATGTCGCCGTCAATAAGGACGGACTGCGCGGCTATCTCGTTCGGACAACTCGCTTCTCCGAGATTAACGCACGCGTATGTCGCCTTTTGATTTTCGGCGGTAAGCTGCCAGAACGGGTATTTTATAATGACCGGAGTGTTAGACCCCACTCCCAATTCAAGATACAACACCCGAGAATTTTTCCGCGAACGGATAAAATTCGAATAACGCTCCGCCGCCTTGTGCCAGCCCTCGTCCTCGGCAAAGGTGTCGTCGCAGCGCAGATTCATCGTGAGCGGCTTTCCGCAGTGAGGACATCTCGGCACTAATTCGGACGGTATTTTCATATCGGACTGCCGATCGTACATTTGCTTTACGATCTCCTCATTGTCGAATGTCTCATTACAGCAAGGCTCGGAGCATTGAAACAGACCGTAATCGCCCTGCGTATAGAACAGCCGTTTTTTGTCAAATCCCGCCCTTTGAAAGCAGTGGTCAACGTTGGTTGTGATAACGAAATAATCCTTATCCCGAACGAGCGCGAGAAGATTGTCGTAAACAGGCTTCGGCGGTTCGGAATAGCGGTTTATCATTATGTTTCTGCTCCAGAACGCCCACATTTCCTCATCCGTTTTATACGGAAAAAAACCTCCCGAATACATATCGTGAAAGCCGTATTTATCCTCAAAATCGGCGAAATTCTCGCGGAAGCGTTCTCCCGAATAGGTAAATCCCGCTGCCGTTGAAAGCCCCGCACCCGCGCCGATCACAACCGCGTCGGCGGCATTAAGAGCCGATCTCAGCCGTTCAATTTCAGTCGAGTAATCTTTTGTAGATCGTGTAGTCGTCATTCTTGAAAACATTGAAGATCACCTCAATTTCGTTATTATTTTGCAGAAATTCTCTCACCGTATCAACAGCGATCTTTGCGGCTTTTTCGTTCGGGAAATGAAACTCCCCTGTTGAAATACAACAGAACGCAATGCTTGAAATATCGTTTTGCACAGCCGTTTTCAGACACTCGCGGTAACAAGATCGTAACTGCTCGCAATGCTCTTCGGTTAGTTTTCCGCCGACATACGGTCCGACCGTATGGATAATTTTATCGCAGGGCAGATTATACGCGGAGGTTATTTTCGCCTGTCCAACGGGTTCTTCATATCCTTGTGTGTTCATCATCTTCGCGCACTCCAAACGCAATTGCACTCCCGAAAATGTGTGAATGGCATTGTCGATACAGCCGTGACACGGGCAGAAGCAGCCCAGCATCTGCGAGTTTGCCGCGTTGACTATCGCGCCGCATTTCAAAGTGGTTATATCGCCTTGCCACAAGTAAACGCGCGGCTTTACGGGTGTTAAGTCCTTGTAATCAACAATACCCTTTTCGGTGATCGTCTCCCGAAGAAACTCGTTCTGAACCGCAAGAAATTCATCCAAAACGGGCTTCGGAGCACGCACGTTCACAAGACTTCGAAACAGCCGAAAACGCTCACCCGCGCTGTCGGGAACAGCAATATTTTTATAATCCGCATTTTCCGACAGCAGATTTTTTATTAAATATGACAGCTTTTCCGAACGGTTCATAATCACCCCAGCCTTTCAACTGCTTTTACGGGGCAGTTTTCGTAGCAGGCTCCGCAGTGCAGACAGTTCTCGGGAGTAATTTCAAACAGTTTTCCCGATTTTATGCAGCGCTGAGGGCAGACCTTTGCGCATTTTCCGCACCCGATACATTTATCAGTTATTTTGTAGCCCTTATACTCCGCTTTTCCGTTTCCGATAACATATACCTCTCTGAAAATCGGATTTACGCCGAGGTTAAAATACTCGATCTCCGCGTCCTTTATTTCAAAAACGATACCGATATTTCTTGTATCGCTGGGGTAAACATTGCCGAGATACGGCTGCTCCTCAAAGATAGTATCAATACAAGCGCTCTGCCGCTCGTCCGATACGGGAACGGCTTTCGCCGAGAGCCTTATCATCTCATTAAAGCGCGTGTAGGCGAGTATCTGCACTCTGCCGTCCTCAAGAAGTTCGCGGCAGAAGTTCTTCCCCCTCGCGGTGAAGAAGTAAAAGCTGTCCTCGTCAAAGTGAATTGCGCTGATACACCGTATCTGCGGAGCGCCGTTACCGTCAACGGTTGCGAAAGACAGTACACCTACCAGCTTTAATTTTTCAAGACAAGTTTTTGCGTTCATTTATTTGTCCTCCTGTTCGATAATTTTTACTCTGTCGGGTTTTCTCGGTTTAAAATGCGGCTGTTCGCCGTCTATATATCCGAATATCACAAAGCAGATACAAGAAAAATTTTCGGGAATTTCCCATTTTTTCAATAACTCCGCGCCCTCGGGATTATCGAATGTTTCCTCGCCGCGCGAGATAATACAGGACGAAATGCCAAGTTCGGTTGCCTGTAAAACCATATTTTCCGCAATACAAAACGCGTCCGCGACACTGAATGCGAAGTTATTCTGTCCGAATATTGCCGCAACGCACGGCGCACCGTAAAATCCGTTTTTAATGGTTGGATCGTCTATGGTGCTCGGCTGCTCCGCCGAAACATAAGAGCCGACAAGCCGTGAACGGTCGAATTTCGCGAGGTTCATAATTCCGAGCTTAGTTGTCAGCTCCTTATCGCGGACACCGATTATCATACTCCGTTGACCGCCGCCCGCGTTCGGAGCGTAATTTCCCGCTTCGAGAATAAGATCAAGATCGGAGCGCGAAATTTGCTTATCGGTGTATTTCCGTATCGAATGACGAGCCTTGATAATATCCATTAACATAATTATTTCTCCTTACGATATTTCTTTCCAACATTGCGGATCGGCAGCGTAGAAATTGCCGTTTTTGCCGCTTGCAACAGCAGGGCAGCCTCTGCACCACGCTTTCAGTTCGCATTTCGCGCATTTCTCAAATTTATTATAGTCGCGATATTGCTCCATTTCGCATACCCAAACATCCGCGATCCTGTCCTCAAAAACATTGCCGACCTTGCTGTTTTGAACTCTGCGGCAAGCGTAAATATCGCCGTTCGGGAGTATAGTCAAATGACAATTTCCGCAGTTGCAGCCGCCGTAGATCATATCCTTTTCGGCATTTTCGGGAATTTTGGGGATTTTAAATTCGCCCGTTTCGTATTCGTAAAGCGTCCACAAATGATCTTTTTTGTTGAAATATGTGATGCAGCCTTGCGCTTCGTATTCCTTGAATTTCTTGTCGCACAGTTCCAGCAGTTCCCGATAGCGTAGCGGCTCGATATTCGTGTCCTTTTCCTCGCTTGTGGGGCAGTACCGGGCGAACGCGAAAACATCCGCTCTGTTAGCAACGGTATCAATAATATCTGGAATTTCCTTGATATTGGTTCCCGAAACGGTAGTCATAACTACCGCGCGTATTCCCGCCCTCTTGATACATTCGATTTTTTCAAGCGTAATATCAAAGCTGCCGGGCTTGCGAAACCAATCGTGCGTTTCCCTCATTCCGTCTATCGAGAGCTGATACTTCTCGCAGCCAAGTGATTTTAATTCAAGGCAGACCTCGTCGTTCAGATGAAATGGATTGCCGAGTATCGTAAACCCTATCTCGTGCTGTTTCAACAGTTTCAGCAGTTCCCAAAAGTTAGGGTGAAGAATGGGATCGCCGCCCGTTATGTAGAAATACGGCAAACGGTTGTAAACCTTGCAGAAGTCAAGGCAGTTGTAAAACGTGTCTTGTATCTGTTCCCAATTCATTGAATCAAGCGCCTTGCAATTGTTCTCGGAGAAGATGTAGCAATGCTTACAGCGCTGATCGCAGTCGTCCGTGATGTGCCATTGAAAGGAAAAGTATTTGCTCATTGTGTTTACCTCGCGTATGTAAATCGGTTTCCCGAATAATTTCGTATATTCCCGAACGAATTTCTCCGTTCGGGAACGTTTGTAATTATCTCAAAAAGATGATATAATTACTTGTCGCCTGCTCCGCAAGCAGAGCCGCAAGCGGAGGGCTTATCACCCGAACCGCAAGCCGCGGGCTTATCACCCGAACCGCAAGCCGCGGGCTTGTCACCCGAACCGCAAGCGGAAGCCGCCGCAACGCTGTTGTCGCTGTTCCAGTCGGATAAATTTGCAAGTGCCATAGTAATGACCTCCATATTTTATTCGGAATTTCTTCCGTGATTTAATTCTAACACATTATTCCAAGAGTTACAAG
>JAIDPG010000138.1 GCA_029062865.1 Oscillospiraceae bacterium | reverse complement strand
CAATAAAAATTATTTCGGTTTCCGTCCGTGGTGGCGCTCGCGGCGGCGCGATGGGGTGGGGCGAGCGACATCAATGACGGAATTTTGAAATTAAAATTAAAATAAGGGGAATTTTTATATATGAACATTTCTAATCAGGAATACGCCGAGCTTGCGAAGAAGCGCTCGCATGGCTCGAATATGGTGAAAACAGTGCCGATGGCGTTTGTTATCGGCGGGCTTATCTGCTGTCTGGGCGAGGGGCTGCTGAATTTGTTCGCGGCGCTTGGGCTTTCGGAGGACGCGGCGGCGATGTGGACTTCTATGTCGCTGATTTTTCTATCCGCATTGCTAACGGGATTGAAGCTGTATGACAGGATAGCGCAGCACGCGGGCGCGGGGACTCTCGTGCCGATAACGGGCTTCGCGAATTCCGTCGTGTCGCCCGCGCTGGATTTCAAGAGCGAGGGCTTTGTGCTCGGGCTTGGCGCGAAGATGTTCGTCATTGCGGGCCCGGTGCTGGTTTACGGCATTTCGGCTTCGGTGATTTACGGGCTGATTTATTTCGTGATGACTAAATTTTAGGGGGTGAGCTTGTGGCAATTTGCGAGGGAAAAACGTGGAAATTCGGCAACGCGTCTATCGCGAGCTGGGCTTCCGTCGTCGGCAAGGTCGAAAGCGACGGACCCTATGGCGACGAGTTTGACGAGGTAGTAGAGGACAACAAGGGCGGCGCGGAAACCTGGGAACAAGCGGAGGCGCAGCTACAAAACAAATCGTTGAAGCACGCGCTGGATAAGGTGAATTTAACTCCGGAGAATATGGATCTTATCGTCGCGGGCGATCTGCTTAATCAATGCACGGGCTCGAGCTATGGCTTGAAGGATTTTTATATTCCGTTTCTCGGAGTGTACGGCGCTTGCTCGACGTTCGCGGAGAGCCTGTTGATTGCCGCGGCGCTTGTCAACGCGGGCTATGTCGAGAATTGCGCGGCGGTTACAAGTTCGCATTTCTCGTCCGCGGAGAGGCAGTTCCGCTTCCCGCTGAACTACGGCGGCGTCCGCGCTCCGACGGCGCAATGGACGGCTACGGCCTCCGGCGCGGCGATAGTCACGTCGGCTCTCGAGCCGCCGTTTATCCGCTCGGCGACCGTCGGGAAGATACAGGATATGGGAATAAACGATCTGAACAATATGGGCGCGGCAATGGCGGGCGCGGCTTATGACACGCTAACGCGTCACTTCAAGCACATGGGCACTCACCCGGAGAGCTATGATCTGATAGTCACGGGCGACCTCGGTCAGGTGGGCAGCGATCTGCTCCACGACCTGTTCCGCCGCGACGGAATTGCTCTCGACAAGTGGCACAAGGACTGCGGCTTGATGCTGTACGACCGCGAGCGCCAGGACGTTCACGCGGGCGGCTCGGGCTGCGGCTGCTCCGCCTCGATGATCTGCGGGCACTTTTTATCCCGCATACGCTCCGGCGATATTCGGAGGATCCTGTATGCCGCCACCGGCGCGCTGATGTCGCCGACAATGGTGCAGCAGGGAGGGAATATCCCCGGGATATGCCACGCGGTGGAAATCAGCTATAATTAAGGGGGATCATGGGAATGTTTATGGAATATTTATGGGCGTTTTTGATTGGTGGAATATTATGCGCCATCGGGCAGGTGCTGATTGATCTTACGAAGCTCACCCCCGCGCGTATACTGACGACTTATGTCGTGGCGGGCGTGGTTCTGGGGGCGCTCGGGTGGTATCAGCCGCTTGTCGAGGTCGGCGGGGGCGGCGCTACCGTGCCGCTTACGGGCTTCGGAAATCTGCTCGCGAAGGGAGTGCGCAAGGCAGTCGACGAGAACGGGATAATCGGCGCGTTTATGGGCGGCTTCACGTCCGCGGCGGTCGGAATCTCGGCGGCGATCTTCTTCGGACTTGTCGCGGCGCTTGTGTTTAAGAGCGGGTCGAAGATTAACGAAACGTAAAAACCCGCCCCGAAAGGTTTGCTTTCGGGGCGGCTGGTTTTAGTTGCCGTTTATGGCTTTTATCAGATTTGGTTCTTGATTGGGCTTGTAGGTTTTGCCCTTGTATACTATCTCAAGGTCGGGGGAACAGCCGAGAAAAGCTCCTGCTTCTAATGATTTTAGATTGTCAGAAAGAGTGATCTTTTTCAGAAAACTGCTTAGTGGTGCGCCACCAAAAGTCGTTACGCTGTTAGGCAGTGTGATCTCCGTGAGATTATCGCACCCCGAAATTGCACCAACCTCCTCTATACCCTCCGGAAATGTTACGCTTGTGAGACCTTCGCACCCAACAAATGAAACTGCGAACCTGGAGTCGTTGGCTGTGTCGGAGGGCTTTACGTTTTTGAGAAAATCCGTATTTGTCAAGCTGGTGCACCCGTCCAAATAAAATGACATAGTATAGGACGTTCCTCTACCTGATGAAAAAGACGCCTCCGCCACGCGTATATCTTTCGGGAGACGGACTTCCTTAAGATTGGTGCACCCGGCAATCATATCGCCGCAAAACACTTTTACGCTGTCTGGCAGAGTAAGACTTTCGAGACCGCTTTTGTAAAACGCTTTCTCACCTATCTCTGTTACAGTGTTTGGTATCTCAATGCTTTTCAGCGTACTGCATTCGTAAAATGTATCGTCTCCGATCTTTTTAAGACCGTTTGGAAGTACAATACTTTCAAGTGTATTGCCGCAGTTCAACTTTACGATTTCGGTAACGCTGTCGGGAATCTTTATATCGGTAACGTTCTTGTTATCAAAACCATAGTGCGCCGTTTTGCTGCTGCCACTGATCATAACAACTTTTTTACCATCAATAGTATCTGGAATATTAACAACAGTATCCGTGCCGAGATATGCGGTAATCTTCACGCCGCCGTCAACATCTTCGGTCATAAAGTCCAGCTCGTCCGCATACGGCACGGAATCCCAGTCGATCTCGTTTTTGTTTTCCGGCACGCTGCTCTCTTCGGGCTTGCTCTCCTCGGGGGCGCTGCTGTTCGCGGGCGTGTTGCTCGACTGCGTCGCAGACGATACGGGCTTGCTGCTTGGTTTGCTGCTCGTGCCGTTCGGCGTGCTGCTTGTGCCTTGACTTGTTGTGAGCCCGGCAAACGGGTCTTCGTTTTTCGCGCACGCGGTAAGCGACAAAATCGCCGCCGCGCAGACGATGACGGATAAAATTTTCTTCTTCATAGTTTTGTGTTCCTTTCAACAAAATTTGCAAAGTCCTACAAATACCATTGTAATATATATATATATATATATATCAAGAGGAATTTTAGACAAATTTTGCCGAAAAGCGCAACATTTTTTTGGCGGCAAAAACCCCCGCGAATTTAAAAACGCGGGGGTCGGAAACATATCAAATGATGTCACGAAAGCATCGTATAAAGATCGTTGATATTATACGCGTTGAACGTCATTCCCTTGTAGGTGAGCGTAAACTCGACGTTGTTGTCAAACGCGCCGTAGGCAATCGAAGTGACGCTTTCGGGGAGGGCGATGCTCGTGAGGCTCGTGCAGCCGCCGAACGCGCCCGCGCCGATCTTCTTCAAGCCCTCGGGGAACTCAAGCTTGGCTAGCGAAGCGCAGTTCAAAAACGCGTTCTCGCCGATTTCCGTAACGCCGCTCGGGATATTTATCTCGGTGAGATATTTGCACCCCGCGAACGCGTAGTTGTGAATGTCCGTAATTGTCTCGGGGAGGATGATCGTCTTAGCCTTCGGGAACAGCGTTTTCTTTGCGCTGCCGCTTATGGAAACGACCATCTGCTCGTTTATCACAGCGGGGATCTCTATCTTCTCCTGCTCGTTTTCGCCGCCCATAATCATAACGCCCGCGCCCTTGCTCATGTAGGTGTAGTAAGCGTTCGGGTCATAGTCCCTTGATTCCGAGCTTTCGGAGTTGCCGGAGGCTTCGGTCGGAGCCTGCAAACTCTCGCCGCTCTCGCCGTTCGGATCGCCTTCGACGGGCTGAACTGACGCGGGCTTTGAGCTGCTTGAAACCGCGGCAGCTGCGTCGACGTTTATCGTCGTGACCTTGGAGGGCTCGTCCTCCGCGGCGCGTCCGGTTTTGCACCCGGAAAGCGTCGCCGCAGCTATTGTGAGTAACAATAGTGTAGAGATTTTTTTCATAGATAAGAGTTTCCTTTCAGAAAATATGCTTGTGATTTTATTATTCCCCCTCAGGGGCGTTTATTCAAGAATTATCCGCCGCAGTTCCTCAACATTCGCGGCGAGGTGCGCGGGGTTTTCCGCGGCGAGCTCCTTGCGCCCGCGAAAGCCCCAAAGCGCGCCGCACGCGTCAAAGCCCGCGGCGCGGGCGGTTTGCATATCGACGTTGCTGTCGCCGACGTAAAGCGGCTTCGCGCCGATATTTGCAATTTTTGGCGCGTACTTTTCCGCGAGGTAAAGCGCCGCGGCGGGGTCGGGTTTTGTCGGAAATCCAAGTCCCGCGCCGACTATTTCAACAAGCGTGTCGCCGAAGAACGCCGTCAGCAGCTCCACGGAGAATTTGTGATCCTTATTCGTATTGCAAACTGCCGTTATTCCGCGGCTTTTCAGCTCTGCAAGAAGCTCCGTCATTCCGGGATAGGGCTTTGTTAAATCCGCCTTGTGCAGCTCGTAATACTCCGAAAACGCCTTGTGGACGCTTCGCAGCGTTTCCTCGTCCGAGCCCGGCGGGCAGATCCTCTCGATAAGCTTCGGAATTCCGTTGCCGACGAACAGCCGATACTCCTCCACCTCGTGAACGGGAAGCCCGAGCGCCGCAAGCGCCCTGTTCCCCGCCGCGGCAAGATCGCCGAGCGTATTCAGAAGCGTGCCGTCAAGGTCGAAAATTATCGGGTCATAAATTTCGGGCATAATCATCACCTTGTACATTATACATCAATTGTCTGAAAATGTCAACTACAACATACAGGGGCGGATTTTTGGGAAGCGCACTAGTGAACGCAAGCTTTCTGCTTTTCCCTGCCTCTTGCCTCTTAATTTCTTGCCTTTAGCGACTATTTCCTCTCCCCCTCTTGCAATTTGCGCAAGAATATGCTATAATATAAATAATGTGTAAATTTATCAAGAAAACGTTCATTTAACGGAGGTTCTGCCTGCCTTCGGCGGGAAGAGCCTCACGAAATTGCCGAAAGGATAACTAAATTATGCCACTTACAAAGGAACAATGGGACGCGCGGCTCGTGGGGCTTATCGAGCGGCAGGAGGACCTTAT
>JAIDPG010000137.1 GCA_029062865.1 Oscillospiraceae bacterium | reverse complement strand
ATAAATGGCTATAAAGGCATACAAGCCCGTCAACAACAGCCGCAGAAATATGACTGTTACCGATTACAGCGGGCTTTCAAAGGTAGCTCCCGAAAAAAGTCTTCTGGAGCCCATTAAAAAGACTGCCGGCAGAAACAGCTACGGCAGAATTACCGTTCGCCACCACGGCGGCGGCAACAGAAAGAAGTATCGTATCATCGACTTCAAGAGAAACAAGAGAGGCATGAACGCCGAAGTCAAGACTCTTGAGTATGATCCGAACAGAAGCGCGTTTATCGCGCTGGTTCAGTACGAGGACGGCGAGAAGAGATACATCATCGCGCCGGACGGACTGAAGGTAGGCGACACGGTGCGCTCGGGAAGCGATGCGGACATCAAGCCCGGCAACGCGCTTCCGCTTGCGGATATCCCCGTTGGTACGGTTATCCACAATATCGAGCTTTACCCCGGCAAGGGCGGACAGCTTGTGCGCTCGGCGGGTAATATGGCTCAGCTTATGGCGAAGGAGAACGGCTATGCGCTGCTCCGTCTGCCGAGCGGCGAGCTCAGAAACGTTTCGCAGCTTTGCTACGCGTCTATCGGAACTGTTTCCAACCTCGACCACGAGAACGTAAACAGAGGTAAAGCGGGTAAGACCCGTCACCTCGGCATCAGACCGACCGTCCGCGGTTCCGTAATGAACCCGAACGACCACCCGCACGGCGGTGGTGAGGGTAAGTCCCCCGTTGGACGTCCCGGACCGGTTACTCCGTGGGGCAAGCCCGCGCTGGGCTACAAGACGCGCTCCACGAAGAAAGCGTCGAACAAGTTCATCGTGAAGAGAAGAAAAGGCAAGTAATAATCAATAAAATTCGGTTGCTGTTAATAAGAACGACGGTGATAGGCGTTTCCTATCGCTCAATAATTGTCAATTATACATTATCAATTGGCAACAAAGTTGCTCATTAACTTGCAGCTCAACTGAAAGGAAGATTTTAGATGGGAAGATCTGTTAAAAAGGGACCTTTTGTGCAAGAGGCTCTTATGAAGAGAGTCCTTGACATGAACGAGAAGGGTGAGAAGAAGGTGCTCAAGACATGGAGCCGCGCTTCGACAATATTCCCCGAGTTCGTAGGTCACACGTTTGCCGTGCATGACGGCAGAAAGCACGTTCCGGTATACGTTACCGAGGATATGGTAGGACACAAGCTCGGCGAGTTTGCCCCGACGAGAACCTATAAGGGTCACGCGGGAAGCAAAACCTCGAACAAGAAGTAAGGAGGAGAAAATATGGAAGCTAAGGCAAGTCTTAGACAGGTTCGTATTTCTCCGAGAAAGGTCGGCATTGTGCTCGATCTTATAAGAAATAAGCCTGTTGAATACGCTATGGCGGTGCTCAACAACACGCCGAAGTCCGCTTGCGAGCCGCTCGCGAAGCTCTTGAAGAGCGCGGTTGCGAACGCGGAGAACAACCACAATATGGATACCTCCAGATTGTACGTTGCGGAGGCGCACGTTGGCCCCGGCATTACGCTCAAGCGTATCAGAGCGAAGGATCACGGACGCGCTCACAGAATACTCAAGAGAACGTCCAACATCACGCTGGTTGTTAAAGAAGCTGAATAAGGAGGAGAATAACAATGGGTCAGAAAGTTAATCCACACGGACTCAGAGTGGGTGTGATCAAGGATTGGGATTCTCGCTGGTTCGCGGGCAAAGCAACCTTCGGTGATACACTTGTTGAGGACTACAACATTCGCGATTATCTTATGAACAAAAAGAAGTTCGTAAGCTCTAAGGGCGACAAAAACGCGCAGACGCTCTCCCGCGCCGTTGGAATTTCCAAGGTAGAGATCGAGCGGACGGGCGCGGACAAGATCAAGGTTTACATTCACGCGTCGAAGCCCGGTATGCTCATTGGCATTAAGGGCGCGGAGATCGAGAAGCTCAAGGCGGAGATTGAAAAGCTCGCGCCCGGCAAGACGGTTTCTCTCGACATCGTGGAGGTCAAGAACCCCGATCTGAACGCGCAGCTCGTTGCGGACAACATCGCAATGCAGCTCGAGGGACGCGTTTCGTTCCGCCGCGCTATGAAGCAGGTGATCGGCAGAACGATGAAGAGCGGCGCAAAGGGCATCAAGACCATGGTAAGCGGTCGCTTGGGCGGCGCGGAGATCGCGCGCAGCGAGAGCTACCACGAGGGCACTATCCCGCTGCAGACGCTCCGCGCGGATATCGACTACGGCGTGGCGCGTGCAAACACGCCTATGGCGTTATCGGCGTTAAGGTCTGGATCTACAACGGCGAGGTGCTTAAGGGCGAGATCCCCGCGCAGAGAAACGAGCGCAATGACAGCAGACGCCGCAATGACAGAAACGACAGAGCGGGCGGCAGAGGCCGTGACGACAGACGCGCGCCCCGCAAGCCCAGAGAAACAAGAGAAGTAAAAAAAGAAGGAGGTAACGACTGATGCTGCTTCCTAAGAGAGTAAAGTACAGAAGAGTGCAGAGAGGTCGCCGCAAGGGCGTTGCTACAAGAGGCAACACCGTTTCGAACGGACAGTTCGGCTTGCAGGCGCTTGAATGCGCATGGATCAAGTCCAACCAGATCGAGGCGGCTCGTATCGCGATGACGCGTTACATCAAGCGTGGCGGTCAGGTTTGGATCAAGATTTTCCCCGACAAGCCCGTAACGAGCAAGCCGCTCGGAACTCGTATGGGTTCCGGTAAGGGCGCTCCCGAATACTGGGTAGCGGTCGTTAAGCCCGGACGCGTAATGTTCGAGATCGCGGGCGTTCCCGAGGAGACCGCAAGAGAGGCTATGCGTCTTGCGATGCACAAGCTTCCGATCAAGTGCAAATTTGTAAAGAGAGAAGACGGAGGTGAGCAGTAATGAAGGCTTCGGAAATCAAATTTATGTCTGACCCCGAGCTTCAGACCAAGCTCGCCGAACTCAAGCAAGAGCTTTTCAACCTGCGCTTCCAGCTCGCCGTAAACCAGCTTGACAACCCCACGAGAATAAAGGCTGTCAAGAAGGACATCGCGCGCATCAAAACTGTTCAGCGCGAGCGTCAGCTTACGGCAGAGAATTAAGGAAGGAGGATAAGAACTAAACATGGAAAGAAATCTTAGAAAGACAAGAGTCGGCAGAGTAGTCAGCAACAAAATGGATAAGACGATTGTCGTTGCCATCGAGGACAATGTTCGTCATCCTCTTTACAAGAAAATCGTAAAGCGCACCATAAAGCTCAAGGCTCACGACGAGCAGAACACCTGCAACATCGGCGACAGAGTGGAGATTATGGAAACGCGCCCGCTGTCCAAGGACAAGAGATGGCGGCTTGTAAACGTAATTGAGCGCGCTAAGTAAATTTTAGCGGATACTTTACAAGGCGGCAGGGCGAGAACAAAAGCTAAGCCTGCGAAAAGCAGACGCGAGGGCTTGTTTCTTGACTGCTCGCCGGTTAAATTACCAGAAAGGAGCAGTTGTATCATGATACAGATGCAGACATTGCTTAAGGTTGCCGACAACACCGGCGCAAAAGAGCTTATGTGTATCAGAGTGCTTGGCGGTACGCGCAGAAGATATGCGAATATCGGCGACGTTATCGTAGCCTCGGTCAAAAAAGCTACACCCGGCGGCGTTGTTAAAAAGGGCGACGTTGTAAAGGCTGTTGTCGTTCGTTCCGCAAAGGGACTCAGACGCGACGACGGCACATATATCCGCTTTGACGAAAACGCGGCGGTTATAATCAAGGAGGACAAAAATCCGAGAGGCACTCGTATTTTTGGGCCGGTTGCAAGAGAGCTCAGAGACAAGGATTATATGAAGATCCTGTCGCTCGCTCCCGAAGTACTGTAAGGAGGTATCGTTAATATGAGTAAGGTTCATGTAAAAACAGGCGATACCGTAATGCTTATGGTCGGCGACAAAAAAGGCGACAGAGGCAAAAAGGGCAAGGTGCTTGAGGTAAGCCCGAAGGAGGGCAAGGTCATCGTTGAGGGAATTAACCTCGTAACGAAGCACATCAAGCCCCGCCAGCAGGGCGAGCTTGGCGGCAGAGTTCAGGCGGAGAGCCCGATCTACGCATGCAAGGTAATGCCCGTTTGTCCGAAGTGCGACAAGCCTACCAGAGTAGGTCACAAGATCGAGGACGGCAAGAAGATCAGAGTCTGCAAGCACTGCGGCGCTGAGCTGAAATATTAAGTCACAACGTGTCGGGTACAAGAAGTGCGCGGGATAACGGCGGCATAAGGCGGCGCGTTCCCGCGGGCTAAAACTCGGCAGATAGGAGAATTTACAATGGCAAGAATGAAGGATTTTTACAAAGAGTCCGTAGCTCCCGCATTGTTTAAGAAGTTCGGGTACAAGTCTGTTATGCAGATCCCGAAGCTTGACAAGATCGTAGTCAACGTTGGCTGCGGCGAGGCTAAGGAAAACGCGAAGATCATCGAGAACGTTTCGGCGGAGATCGCGGCTATCACGGGTCAGAAGCCCGTTGCGTGCCGCGCGAAGAAGTCCGTTGCGAACTTCAAGCTCCGCGAGGGACAGATCATCGGCGTTAAGGTTACGCTGCGCGGTGAGGTTATGTACGAGTTCCTGGACAGACTGTTCAACGTAGCTCTGCCTCGTGTACGCGACTTCAGAGGCATCAACCCGAACTCCTTCGACGGACGCGGCAACTACTCGTTCGGTCTTAAGGAGCAGCTGATCTTCCCCGAGATCGAATACGACAAGATCGACGCGACGCGTGGTATGGATATCAACTTCATCACGACCGCGAAGACCGACGAAGAAGCAAGAGAGCTGCTTACACTGATGGGCGCTCCCTTCGAGAAGTAATTGGAGGAACGAAATGGCAAAAACGTCTTTAAAGCAGAAGCAGCAGAGAACGCCTAAGTTCTCCACTCGCGCTTACAACAGATGCAAGATCTGCGGCAGACC
>JAIDPG010000136.1 GCA_029062865.1 Oscillospiraceae bacterium | reverse complement strand
CGTGGCGATAGGGCATGTTTTCTTCTCGTATACGTCAAGCCTTTCGACCGATTTTGCTTATTCCTACGATTATGAGGTGAACGTTCCGTTTGACGGCGTTTATATGCGCGACGAAACGCTGATCTACAACAGCGGCTTGGGTGTTCTGAGCTTCGAGAACGAAGACGGCACTAAGGTCGGCAAAAGCTCCATCATCGCGCGGCGCTACAAAAGCGAGGGCGATTCCGCGTATCTTCGCGAGATTGAGAACATCGAACGGCAGATCGCCGTGCTCGACAACGCTGAGAAGCTTCTCGGCACGGATCGCTCACAGTTGGAGGCAATTTCCATTCAGATAAACGAAAGCCACTCCGAGCTGATAAACGCGGTGCTGAACTGCGATTACAGCGAGGCGGGAATGAAGCAAAGGGCGTTGCTTGAGGCAATGTGCAAGCGCGAGATAACGCTCGGCAACTCCGGGGGCTATTCCGCGAAAAAGCAGGAGCTCGAGCAGGAGATAAGCAGACTTAAGGCAATGATCTCAGGTTCGGTTCAGGATGTTGTCGCAGGAAGCGCGGGGTATTTCGTAAGCGACGTTGACGGCTATGAGGGCGAGATTGGCTATTCGGACATCGAAAAAATGACCGAAGCAAAGATAAACGAGATAGTTTCAAATCCCAAGAAATCCGCGGGCGGAAGCACGATAGGCAAGCTGATCTCCGACTATCATTGGAGAGTTGCGGCGGTTATCGGCGCGGAGGAAATGATGAACATAAACACCGGCGATACCGTGACATTGCGCGTGGGGTCGGACGGCAAGAAGTTCGACGCGGAGGTCGTTGCCAAAACGCCCTGCGAGGAGAACGAGGACAAGGTAGTGTGCGTGTTCGGCTGCGACGAGCTGAATTCGGTAGTCGCGAGAGGCAGGACGGCGCGCTTCAAGCTCGTAATCAACAGCTACGGCGGGCTCAGAGTTCCGCGAAAGGCGCTGCGATACGACGAAAACGGCGAGCGCGGGGTGTTCGTTGAAAGCGGACAAACCCTTGTGTTCAAGAAGGTCGAGGTCGTTTTCTGGGACGACGATTACGTGATCTGCAAGCAGAACGTAATGAAAAAGCACGAAACGTCCGACAGCGACGACATTTACGACGAGGAGATCGACAACAGCTACTTAAAGCC
>JAIDPG010000135.1 GCA_029062865.1 Oscillospiraceae bacterium | reverse complement strand
ACGGTTCAATAAAATTGCCGCACGGCGAAGCCGTCAGCGCCGTTAGGCGCTGCGAAACCGCGCCGGCGGTTTCCCGGCAATTTTATTATACTATAACGCGCCGGGATTGTCAATGGCGGAAAAGATAATAACGGCGCCTGAGCGTGATGATCAGCCGCTGCCCAAACTTACAATATACTTGCAATATTTGCTTTTTTGTGCTATAATCAAATAGGGCGGGTGAAATTATGGACATAAGAGTAATGCGGTATTTTTTGGCTGTCGCACGCGAGGAAAGCATAACGCGCGCCGCGGAGGTTCTGCACATCTCGCAGCCGCCGCTTTCAAGGCAGATGAAGGAGCTTGAGGCGGAACTCGGCAAGCAGCTTTTTATTCGCGGCGCGAAGAAAATCACGCTCACGGACGAGGGCGTAATTTTGCGCAAGCGCGCGGAGGAAATGCTGGAATTGCTGGATAAAACCACATCGGAAATAAAATCCTCGGACAACGAGATCGGCGGTAATATCTGCATCGGCAGCGGCGAAACGGACGCGTTTTCGCTTATCGCCAAGACCGCGAACGATCTGCGGAAAACCTATCCGAACATAACGTACAGCATTTTCAGCGGCGACGCGGCGCATATCACCGAGCGCCTTGACCGCGGTCTGATAGATTTCGGCTTGCTGGTCGAACCCGTTGATTTGCAGAGATATGATTACGCGGAACTGCCCGCGCGGGACACGTGGGGCGTTTTAATGCCCGAGGGGTGCGCTCTCGCGGAAAAGGACTTTGTTACCGCCGAGGACTTGTGGGATAAGCCGCTGATAATATCGCGGCAGACCGAGCAGGACGGCGCGATGATGAAGTGGCTTGGCCGCAGCTTCTCCGCGCTGAAGGTCGCCGCTAAGTACGATCTGATCTACAACGCCGCGCATTTCGTCAAGGCGGGCTTCGGCTACGCGATAGCGCTTGATAAGCTGATAAATATTTCGGACGGCTGCGGGCTTGCGTTCCGTCCTCTTTTGCCTCAGCTCGGAGTGGGATTGTACCTTGTCTGGGGACGGTATCAGGTGTTTTCAAAGGCAGCGCAGAAGTTTATTGAACAAGTTAAGCAGAGCATCGGGTAAAAAATAAATCCGCAGATTTTCGGGCTGCGGATTTTTTATCATAAGCACATTACAGCGATCGCGGCGCGTTTAATACCAGTCGTGCTTCTCGTTCCTGTCGAGTGCGGCTATTTTCCCCATTTCCTCGTCTGTCAGCTCGAAATCAAACAGCGAGATATTTTCGAGAATATGCGCGGGATTTGACGAGCCCGGAATGACTACCACACCGTTCTGCAAATCCCAGCGAAGTATGATCTGCGCGGCGGACTTGCCGTGAGCCTTCGCGATTTCAAGAATTGTCGGGTCGTTTAAAAGCTCGCTCTGATGACCTCTGCCACCGAGAGGATACCACGCCTGCATAACAATTCCGAGATCGTGCATGTACGGAATTACTTCCTGCTCCTGATAGTACGGGTGGATTTCATTCTGGATAAGCGCGGGCTTGATATTCACCTGCTTGATAAAATCGTCTATTTCCTCGATATACCAATTTGACAGCCCAAGCGAGCGTATTTTGCCCTGCCCGACGAATTTCTCCATTGACTTATATGCGTTCACGTCGTTCGCGCCGGGGTGGTGCAGCAGCATCATATCAATGTAGCCTATGTCAAGCTTGTCAAGCGCCTCTTGTATCGCTTTCTCGGGATTTTGGAACTGCTCGCCGGGATAGATTTTTGTGATCACAAAGATCTCCTCGCGAGGGATTCCCGATTTGCGTATCGCCTCGCCGACTTCTTTTTCGTTGCCGTACATATACGCCGTGTCGATAAGGCGAACGCCCCGCTCCAGCGCGGAGGTTATCGCTTTTACACACGTCTCGTCGTGGAGAGAGTACGTTCCGATGCCCGCGACGGGCATTTCATAACCGCTGCTGAGCATTACCGTCGGAGCGTTTCCGTTACTCCCCGCGCTTAAAATAAATTGTGATACCGCGCTGTTTTGAGGCGAATTCGTTTGCTTGATATTCAAGGTTTCTATCCACTCCGAAATGTCGTTTTTGCTTGCCGAGCCGCCGAAGCGCTTGCCCGGAAGCCAGCTCGCGCCGCCTGCGAGTTCATGTAAATTCGTATCGCTCGAGCCTATTCCGCTGCTGTGCGACGTGCAGAACGGAACTATCATTTTCCCCGAAAAGTCATAGCCTTCGAGAAACGTCGAAATAATTCGCGGCGCCTGCCCGTGCCAGATCGGATAACCGAGCAGCACGGTTTTGTATCCGCTCATATTCGACACGCTCCCCGAGATTTCGGGGCGGCAGCTGCTGTCCGCCTGTTCACGGTCGGCGCGCCCGTTTGTGTAATACGCCAAGTCTTCGGCGGTATAGGGCACGACGGGCGTTATTTCGTACAAGTCCGCGCCGAGAGCTTCCGCGGCGTATTCCGCCAGCTTTTCGGTCGTGTTCGTCGCGGAAAAATACGCGACGAGGATATCCGTTTTAACGTCGGAGCTATCAACGGACGTGTCTTGCGGAGCGCTCGTTGAATCCGCACCGGAATTCGCCAAGGATGACTGCTCTGTTTGCATTGAATTCCCTCCCAAGCTTTCCGAATTCTCCCCGTTTGACGCGCTTTCGCCGGCGGTGCAGCCGGAAAAAACCAGCGCCGATGAGACCGCGAGGACAAGCGATAAAAACGCTTTTTTGATTTTCATATCAGCCGTCCTTTCTCAAACCGGGTTCGACAACTTGCTCTTATACACATCTCCGAGCACCCGAGACGAG
>JAIDPG010000134.1 GCA_029062865.1 Oscillospiraceae bacterium | reverse complement strand
TCGCCATTATGAGGTACAGCAAAAAGGTCAAGCCAAGCGCTACTATCGTTTCAAGACCGCCAAATCCCAAGCCCATTAAAACGGCGTTTTTAGTCGAGCGGTGGTTTTTCATCAGCGTTTTGTACGCGGCAAGCCGCGCCGTCTCCTCAACCACGCCCGCCATAACCGCGCTGATAATCACGGAGGCGGACGGGATCCGCATTATGATCGGAAGCAGGGGAACGTACAATAATAGCTCGATCAGCGCGAACACTATGACCGCCCCCGTGCCGATAAACGCGCTCGGAAGCCACGCCTCGCGAAACCTTCGCTTGTAGATCACGATCGCGGCGATCGGGATCGCAAAGCCCAGAACCATGCCGACGGCAATCACCGCCATTGTCTCCGATGAAAACATATTCATTCTCCCGTTAAATAATAGTCGTGGTTTTTGCCTTTTCCTCGCTTTCGGGCTTCTATTCCTCGCCGCTCAATATTTTTCATCTCGCGTTGTCGGGATATTTTTTCGTTAATTTCACGGTCACGAACACCGTCACAACTACAAATAAGGTAAAAATAATATACAGCAGCAAAATGCTTGTAATTACCCCTGCCTGGAACAGCGCCGCGAAAATATCGAACGCGGCGTGAGCCGCTATCGCCGCGGGATAAAGCCACATCTTATGCGTTACAGCCTTGTAAACCCACACGGACAGACAGGTGTGTAAAGTCATAGCGATCACACGCTCGTAAATTCCCAGCGCACAGCTTATGAAATTATATTCCCGAATCGACTCAAGCTGAGCTCCAAGCGTTTGTGCTATCTCGGCGTTCCCTTTTGCGGCGGTCTCCAACGCCTTGTCAAGCCCCACCGAGTTCGCCGAGAGTGTAAGCGTAAGGTACGTCAAAAGCATTACTCCAAGCACGAGGGCAGCCTCCACGCCGCCGTGTCCGAGCCCCATAAGCACCGCGTTTTTCGTGGTATAATGCTTTCTCATCAGCGTCTTGTACGCGACAAATCTGCCCGTTTCCTCGAACACTCCCGCCGCCAAAGCGCCGTATACGGCGTATATCCACGGATTTCCCTGTACTATCGGGAGCATAACCGTATGCAGCAGCTGCTCCAATACCAAGGCGAAAACGATAAACGTACCCGCGCCGATAAACGCGCTCGGCAGCCACGTATCACGATTTTTCACCTTATACACGATCACCGCGGCAACGGGGATCAATATCGCAAGCGCCGCGCCAACCGCCAAAGCCGCAATTGTCACGTTTGAGAACATAGGATCACGCTCCTTAATAGATCGAGCCGCTGTTGACTATCGGCTGAGCGTCCTTGTTTCCGCAAAGGACTACGAGCAGATTGCTGACCATTTGCGCCTTGCGCTCCTCGTCAAGCTCGCAGATATTGCTTTCGTTCAGCTTGTTGAGTGCCATTTCCACCATTCCGACAGCTCCGTCGACTATCTTCTGGCGAGCCTCGATAATAGCGGTCGCCTGCTGCCTCTGGAGCATTGCCGCGGCTATCTCCTGCGCGTAAGCAAGGTGAGCTATCCGCGCCTCCTGTATCTCCAAGCCCGCGATCTCAACGCGCTTTTGCAGCAGCTCGCGAAGCTGCTCGGAAACCTCGACGCTCGAGCCGCGGAGCGTTTTCTCGTCACTGTCCGTGCTGTCGTACGGATAGAGCCGCGCCACATCGCGGAGCGTCGTGTCCGCCTGGATAGACAGGAACTGCGCGTAATTCTCCACATTGAACATTGCCTTAGCCGTGTTCACCACGCGCCAAGTTACGACGATGCCGACCTCAATGGGGTTTCCCGAAAGGTCGTTGATCTTCTGCATACCGTTGTCGTGCGTCATCGTTTTGAGGGAGATCTTCAGACCGAAGGCGGGCGCGCCCTTTATAACGACTGCCCCCGGCGGCACAAGCACGCTCGCGAACGGATTAACGAACCAGAAGCCCTCTTTTTTCAGAGTGCCTATGTATTTGCCGAAAAGCGTCAGCACAAGCGCCTCGTTCGGGCGAATTATCTTAAGTCCTTTGAACGGGATCCACCCGATAAAGCACCAGACAAGCCCGCCGATTATCCAGAGGTTTATTTCCTCGTTTGTCCGTTCGCTGAGCACCGCGCCGAAGATAAGCGAAGCGACCGCTCCCAGCAGAAGCAGAAGTGTAAGGAAAAACATAGCCCAGCCGCTCGCGGGGTGAAGCTCCTTTTCCTCATAAGTGATTTTGTTGTTCTCCATAAAAACACGCCCTTTCCGTTTGTTGATTTGTATTTTGTCGTTTCGGCTTCTCCCCGGAGCAACGAAGTTGCGGAGCAAGCAATGAGCGTTTGCACGCGCCGCAAAGCGGCGTGTGCAAATGCCATTGTATTGAACAAACGGCTTAGCCGTTTGTTCAACTGCGCCTTCGGCAGGGAGAAGTCAAACCTTGTTTGGTTTTTTGATATCATTTTGATATCTTAATAATATTATAGCAT
>JAIDPG010000133.1 GCA_029062865.1 Oscillospiraceae bacterium | reverse complement strand
TTTGGTGTAATATTTGCGCAAAAAATCTGTCTACACAGGTAGAATGGAAAATTGGGCGGGTTTGCAAAGTCCCTTAGGGCGCACGGCATAACGTATTTTTTGAAAGGAAATAATTATGAAAAAAATCGTTTCTATCATTTTTTCAACTATCATTTTAATTAACTGCACTGGATGCGGCAAAAGCAAATCCGGCGTATCGGGGGAAACAATCGGTACGGAAAATTCCGTAAAAATTGAACGTGATCCTGAAAGCACGGACAGCAATGTAAAAACCGTCACGGAAAATTATGACGCGGATTTTGAACTCTGCAAAAATACGGAATATGTAAATCTTGATTGGTCGAACGCATCTCTTTTGATGCCGGACGGAATTGGCGGGATTTACGATTTGAGTGTTGAAAAGGGATGCGAACTTTATTCAAATAATATTGAATTTCTGGATTATTTCGATAAGGTCTCAACACATCTGTTTTCGGAATATGAGAGTTTTAACGACAAGAATAATTTCCGTTTTATTTCCCAACCGGAGTTTGTTTTAAGCGGTTTATATGAGAATGACAATTATGAGAGGATTAAAACCGGCGACATCAAACTCGATTTTCTGGGCTTTGGTTCCGGCTGGGATTTCAGTACGGACAATGACGGAACGGATTTGGAGTGCACCTCAGATGGAAACTATATAAAAATAAATCGCGGAAACCTTTTGAGCAAAGTGGAACGGACTGTAAGCAATCCCGGCTGGTTCCCGACCGACAGCTTTTCCTACAGTGAAACCTTTTCCGTATCCAAATCGTTAAGCATAAAGCTCGTGGACAAGGAAACGGCGATTGATGAAGCTGCCGCATACTGCGAAAAATATTTGAACGAAGCACCTTTTAATACAGGCGATGTATTTATGACTGCCTCCGGAAGAATTCTCCGGATTGATGACAATACCGAGGGTATCTTGTTTTACCCTACGACCACCTATAACGGTATACCATTCGACAGTATAAATTTTGAGGGCAGGGCATCCGACTTTTCGGACGGAAACGAATATCTATTCACATCTTCACAGGCTCTTATGGTAAGATCGGACGAGGTGGAATTCTGTTTTTTGAACGATATAAACCGTGTGATCACGCCAATTGAAAAAGAGGCGCAGAGCTATGTTTCGCTAAAGCTTGCCGCAGATATTGTTTCAAAAAGTCTGTCCTCAGAAATTAAATTTGATGTACTTGATACGTCGCTTGTTTATTGCGTTAAACAGGGCGTGAACGGCGAACCGAATACCGCCGCGGTTCATTGGAAATTCGAGCTGTTCAACCCGAACGATAATTGGACATACGTTGCATATGTCAATGTGCGGGATGAAAGCTTTTTCTATTTCAAGCATATATGAGGAGGAAACCATATGATAAAAACAACAGCTATTTTTGCGTTAATATGCGTTCTGATTTGCTGCACAGCCTGCGATAAGCGGGACAGCAGCTCAAGTGCCGCTTCCATCGATGCTTCAATCGGCGAAGGCTCCGCTCCCGGAATTGAAGAAACCAAAACTCCCGTTATAAAGCACGACAATCCGCGTGTGGATTATACAAGAGGGGAGGCGCGGGAGATAATCGAGCGCAATTCAAACCTGAAAGTAAGCGGCGATTATTTTTACGTTTCCGCGCCGAAAACTATTGACCATTTATCCGAATTTTTCTACAGTACGTCCTATCAGCTGGCGCCCGAAAAGGAATTAGAGGAATTCAAACGCGTTTTCAAGTATCTTTTTCCTGCTCACGAGCTTGACGAAAACTGCCTGTACGCTCACGCCGTAATGAAGGACGAAAACCCCGAAGAAGAGGATATATTCAAGACAAGGTTTCACTCTCTTAAAAACGATGACAATTTAGGCGCGTATTTAAACGGAACACTTGGCGACCCGGATTTAATGCGGAATTTGATGTATACCGAGGAACAATTCCCGCGCGAGGACAGCGTTTCCTTGTTTTACCGCAGTCCGTTCGGAAACGATTATTGCGTATTCAACAAGGGCGTATGCAATAAGCTTACCGCTAATCAAAATGGGGAGGATAAATATTACGCGTATGAGCAATACCGATTGAAAGACTCCGATTTCGGCTTTGAATTTGTCGGCTCATATCCGCCCGACAGCGAGGAGACGTTTATGCTTCTTGATAAGGAAATTTCAATAAAAGACGCGGTGTTGTTCTTTGAAAAATATGTTGCGTCAATTCCCGCTTCCGAAGAGCCGATATTTGGGATACACGTGAATAACGTGGACGTTTACAGGCTTGACAAGGAGCATTACGGGTTTGAATTTACAAACTCGAGAATTTATGACGGAATACATTTTAATAGCGTCTGGGACGGCTGCAATATTGACGGACTTAACAGGGATATGTCGTACGGAATCATGGTTCAGAGCAGCGACATAGACCATATATACGCGCCGTTTAGCGCATACAAAGCATACGATGAGACGCAGCATACTCAATTTGTTTCGTTTGAGGAAGCTGTTACAACCGTATCGGAAAAAATGACCGGCTACGTTGGTTTTGAGGTAACAAGGGCGGAGCTGATCTACCGATACAAACCCAATGTGGGCGTTAGCAGCAAAGTAGGCGAAACGCTGTATCCAGTTTATCCGTCGTGGAAGCTGACAATGCTCAATCCGAACGATAATTTAACGTATGCTGCCTATGTAAACGCGCTTACGGGAGAGTTTGAAGGAGGTCGCTGATGGCACGAATTGCAGCGTTTATAAAACGTCCGGCACTGCTGAACGAACGCTTGATTTGTACTGCTTTACCCTCAACATTAAAAGGAGATTACGATGAAAAAAAGTCTTAATATAATTACTGCAGTAATTCTAACACTTGGATTGTCGGCTTGCAAAAACGTAGACACCTCCGATTTGAGCCATTCGGGAAGCAGCAGTCTCGGCAATGAAGCCTCGGCTATCGCCGCGCCGGTAAAGCACGAGAACACAAGGATCAACTATTCAAACGAGGAGATCGCCGACATAATCAACAATTCAAGGCTGAAAGCCTCCGAGGATATTTTCACGGATATTCCGAAGAGCATCGATCACGTCAGCACGTTTTATAGCGGCACCACGGCGCAGTTGCCTTTTGCGGAAAGCGTCGAGGACTTCCGCGCCGCGTTTGAATATCTTTTCCCCGATCACGAATTTGACGAAAGCTGTTTTTATTATGTTGGTGAGAGCGACATCGACAAAAAGGTTTATGAAAATTACGACGCGCTTTTGAACGGCGAGGTTTTCTATTTGTTCTATTATGACGAATCCAAAACCAACAAGGAGGACCGCGTCGCGGCGGCTCTCCGAAGCCCGTTCGGAAGCGATATCACAACGATAAACAAAAATGAGGGGCGCAAAATCGCGTATCAAATGGGGCTTGCTTCTTCGTATGGAAGCGATATTTTTATGCCGTCGTATTATTTCGAAAAAGTCGGAAATTATTCGCCGACAAGCGAGGAAAAGTTCAGGCTGCTCGACAAGGAAGTATCGATAAAAGACGCTGTCGCGTTTTTTAAAAATTACGTCGAGATGCTCCCCTGCTCGGTTGGAAGCGTTTATTCGGTTCACGTAAACGATGTTCAGGTTTACAAAATCAACGAAGAACTTTATTGCTGCAATTTCACCACGTCACGAATTTACGACAGTATCCCGTTTGATTATGTCGTTTCGGGAAGCCACGGCGGGCGCGACAATCGCGACATGGGAATCGGCGCAATGATAAAAAGCGACGACGTGGATTTTATTTACGGAACCTTTAAAACCGCGACAATAATGGAAGAACAGCAATTTTCCGAAATAATCCCTTTTGAAAACGCCGTGGAGATCACCGCCGAAAAAATGTCGGCACACGTGGATTTCGAGGTGAAAGCGGCGATGCTTGTTTACTGTATGGACGATGACATCGGAGGGAGCGGAAAGCTTGGGGAAACAAAATATCCTGTATTTCCGGCGTGGAAGCTTATGCTTTACAACCCTAATGATAATTGCAATTACAGCTGTTATGTGAATGTACTGAATGACGAGTTCGAGAGCTATAAGGAGTAGTCATGAGAACGGTTTGTGTAATCTTGAAAAAAATAATAACCTCGCGCGGCTTTTGGCTGTGCGTGATAATGACCGTTGTCCTGCTGTTCGCTGCGGACGTACACATTGATTACAACACGATGAACCGCTATTCGGTAATTCGCGGACTTCATGATTTTACGCGGGAGGAGCTCGCCAAGGAATTTGAGTTTTGCAATATATCCGTCGTGCAGAACGCGCGGACGGGCTGGTTTATGCTGTTCGCGCCGATTTTGGGGGCGTTCTGCTTCGTGCCGATCATTACGACCGAGCGCGACGAAAACGCCCTGCGTTTCCAAATATTCCGCGCGTCGAAGCTGAAATATTACATCGCGGAATTCTTCGCGGGAGTAATCTCCGCGGGAACCGCGACGGCACTTGGCTACACGCTTTTCGCGGCGATTGCTTTTCCGCTTTTCCCGAGCGTTTCGGAAATGTCGGACTTCGCGGCGATGATGCTTGAGGGAACGACATTCAATTTCCCGAAGCTGCTGCTCGAAATGTGGTGCTACGGCGCGTTCTGGAGCGTTCCCGCGATGCTCCTTACAAGCGTTCTCCGAAACAAATATCTGATAATGTGCATACCGTTTTTTATAAAATACGGGCTTACTCAGACGTATCAAAAAATTATGCAGAATGGCTTTGCATCGGGAATTCCCGACGCAAAAACGCTGAAGCTCATAAACGCGATAAACCCCGACGGAATTATCCGGATCAACGAATTTAATTGTGTTTCGGTGATTGTTTTGTTCGCGACTTTATTTGTATTTTTATTCGCGATATACTTAATAATTTCGATGAAAAGGAGTGATTGCGGTGCGTAAAATATGGGGAGTGGCAAGGACGGAATTTGTCGGCTGGATTACAAACCCGCGTGTGATAATTCTGGGAATTCTGCTGATATTTATAAAAACGCTCGCTATTGACCCGTTGGCGGCGCGCGCCGAAAAATTCGGCGACACGATGATAATCTTTGAGCCGTATATAGCCGTGGGAAATTCCGGCGCGCTGACGCTTTTTATGCCGCTTGTTTTTTTGGTTTTGTTATCGGATTATCCAAGACTGGACGGAAGCTCGCTGTTCAGCGTTTCGAGAACAGGAAAAAAGAACTGGCTTTGCGGGCAGATTTTGTTTCTGATAATGGCGATAATAACGTTTCTGGCGGCGATCTTTGTGGCAAGTATGCTGTTTTCGGGCGGACATTTCGGGACGGAATGGAGCGAAGCGATCCGCAAATACAACGCGCGTTTCCCGGACGAGGCGGCGAGCTTTGACAGTCAGCTTCTGCCGTCAAATCTCTACAATCAGATCCCGATGATGACCGCTGTGTGGCAGACGAGTGCGCTTTTAGCAGCGTATTTGCTTTCGCTCGCGCTGATAATTTATCTGCTGAAAATCCTTTTCGGAAACGCGGCGGGACTTGCCGGAGCTATTCTTGTAATGGCCCTCGGGACGGTCACAACGGCGCTTTACTCGCCGATAAAGTGGGCTTTTCCTACCGCGAACACGATAATCTGGCTGCATTACACCGAGATTTTAAGCGAGCCTGTCTATCCGATGTGGGCTTCATTCTTCTATTTCGGAATGTTTTTGTCATTGCTTATTGTGGGGAATTTTTTTGCTTTGAAAAAACTTAAATTTACGG
>JAIDPG010000132.1 GCA_029062865.1 Oscillospiraceae bacterium | reverse complement strand
TCGGGCTCATAACCCGAAGGTCGTAGGTTCAAATCCTTCAACCGACACCACCAGTCTGCACAAAAATCCCTCGGCTTTGCCGAGGGATTTTTTTGCAGACGCAAAGGCTTCAGGCTTCGCCCTCAGCTCTTTGCGAGGGCGTGTTTTTACTTCGCGGATTTCGTCCGCGATTTCGCTTCGAGAAAACGCAAAAACGTTCGGCGCTGACCTGCTCCGCAGGGCGATATTTCGTCAAATCCTTTTTGTAACGATCTCACAGTAACATAAAAAATGCCCTCACAAAGCGAGGGCATTTTTTATGTTACGCTAAAGGCTTTTCAGCAATAATCAATTTGAACGAATATTGAAGTCAATCCCCGAAGGAAATGCCGATATCGCGCGCTGTTTTCACCATATTGTCGTCCTCGGTGACGAACTTTGTCTTCATCGCAACGTCTCCGAGCGGGTTTTCGGTGATCTTTCCGTCGACCATTGCTACCGTGTAGCCGAACCTCTCCTGCTTGAGGAGCTTCGCCGCGTGCGCGCCGAACTGTGTCGCGAGAACTCTGTCGTAAGCAGACGGAGAGCCGCCGCGCAAAACGTGTCCCGGAACGACCGTTCTCGACTCAAGCCCCGTTTTCGCCTCGATAGCCTTCGCGATGCGCGATGTCGCCGTAACCTCGCCGCGGTCCGCGCGAGCCTTTGCGCGCTCCTTTTTCTTCAGCTTAGCTTCCTCAATGTCAAACGCGCCTTCGGCAACCGCGATGATCGAGAACGCCTTGCCCGCGTCTGCGCGGCGCTGGCAAGCCTTTGCTACCTTGTCAATGTCAAACGGTATCTCGGGGATCAGAATAATGTCCGCGCCGCCCGCAACGCCGCTGTAAAGCGTCAGCCAGCCCGCCTTGTTGCCCATTATCTCGATAACCATAATTCTGCTGTGGGAGTTCGCGGTCGTGTGAATTCTGTCGATGACCTCAGTACCGATGTCAACGGCAGTGTGGAAGCCGAACGTCACGTCCGTACCGAAAATGTCGTTGTCGATAGTCTTCGGGAGCCCGATAACGTTTAACCCTTCCTCGGAGAGCATATTCGCGGTCTTGTGCGTGCCGTTTCCGCCGAGCGTGAACAGGCAGTCGAGCTTCAGATCCTTGTAGGTCTGCTTCATTTCCTTGACTTTATCCACGTTGTCGTCCTCGATGATCTGCATCATCTTGAACGGCGTGCGCTTTGTGCCGAGGATAGTTCCGCCCGTCGTGAGAATTCCCGAGAAATCCGAGGGCGTCATTTCCTGATAAACGCCGTGGATAAGCCCGTGATAGCCGTCGTGAATTCCGACGATCTCCACCTTGTCCTCGCCAAAGCGCTCGTAAGTAGCCTTAGCAACTCCGCGAATTGTAGCGTTGAGTCCGGGGCAGTCGCCGCCGCTTGTTAAAATACCGATCCTTAGCTTTGCCATTTTATCATACCTCCATATTATAGTTTTAGTTATGTATTGCTTGCTTTTATGCGTTTTTCTCAGCCTATGTCAGAGAAAAACGCAAAAATTTTTTGTTACCCTTCAAAATTTTCCGAAAACTCCACGCGGTTGTCATTGCCGCTGAAAAACAATATCTTTATGCTTGCCATACGTGAATAAAGCCTGTCCTGATAACGGATCTTGATTTCATTAAAATCCAGATTGGTGTTGATTATAAACGGAAGCCGCCGATTTTGGCGCGTGTTTATAATCTCATAGAGCATCGAAACGCAGTAGTCGGTTGAATTTTCCGAGCCGAGGTCGTCAAGAATCAGCAAATCGCTGTCCGTGGCAAGCGAGAGCGTATCGCCCTCGGCTCTGCCGAACTGTTCGTTCTGTATTCGCCGCACAAGCTCGGGCACCGAGCCGTAAGCCACGCAGAAGCCCTTTTCAATCAAAACATTCGCAATACTCAAAGACAAATGCGTTTTTCCGAGCCCGGTTTCGCCGATCATTAAGATCCCCGAGCCCTTTCCGGAAAAGTTCTCGGCAAACTTCTTACAGAACTCGAAATTGCTTTGCATCATCTCTCGCGGGTTTTCGAGCTCTCCGTCCGAAACATCCGGGTAGCACGCTGTGTCGAAGTTGACGAAATTGCACCTGTCAAGCGGCGTATTTGCATTAAGCTCCGCCGCCGCCAGCTCGTTTGTAAGGCGGCAAAGGCACTCGCACCACTCGTTACCCGTGTTGCCCGTATCCTTGCAGAGCTTGCACGTGTAAATGCTGTCAAGATAATCGGCGGGGTAGCCGGTGCTTTCCAGAAGCTCGTCCATTTGTTTTCTTATCGTGTAGTTTTTCTTATAAATCTCCTCGACCTTATCCTCAGGAGACTTGTTAAGCACGGCGTTAACAGCGTCACTCATCGTCGCGGAGAGCGATTTTTCAAGCTCCTCGTACTGCGGGAGCTTCTCCGAAATTTCCGCGCGACGCTGCTCTTCAAGCTTCAAATTGCTTTTGCGCCTGCTTGCGAGCTTACTTTGCGCAGGCTCAAGAAACATCCTATTTAATCTCATAGTTATATCC
>JAIDPG010000131.1 GCA_029062865.1 Oscillospiraceae bacterium | reverse complement strand
CGTCCGCTTCACAGCTTGAAATCGTCTTGCAGCTTTTTCCGCTGCTGAACAGCCATTGCCGCGGCTTTAATTTCCCCACGCATTTGGGCCACCGACTTTCGACGACTCGACTGTTGAACGTCATTTTCTTGAGATCGTCAACGTCCGTCACCGCGTCCTTGAACAGCGGCGTGGGTATCGCCGCGACGTACTCCGCGTATTCCGCGAGCCCAAGCGCCATATCGAGCTTCCGGCAGAGCTCGTAGGTAAGGAACGCGTCATTGAACGCGTCGTGCACCTGCACATCTATCGGTATCTCCAGGCTCTCCGCCGCAGCCGCGAGCGCGCACTGCAGGTGCTCGGCGTTTGTCTGGCGATTGTAGATCAGCTGGAGATTGATAAAATCACTGCCGAAGCTCGGGTCGAGCCCGTGGAGCGCGAGATTGTCCGACAACACGCCGAGGTCGTCAAAGCCCCACGTAATGAACCGAAACTCCTCGCCGCACCACGCGCGAAAGCGCTTGAACGCCTGCGGGAACGTCTCCCCTATGCGCAGCTGCGCCTGCGTTATCCCCGTGAGCTTTTCGACGTGAGGGTTCATTATTTTGTAATACCTCGGGCGGACGTTCAGCTTGATTTTGTCAAGCAGGTTGAACTTATCGTCCGTTTTTATCGCGCCTATCTGGATTATCTCGCCGTGCAGCATTATAGGCGTGCGTATCATCCGCGCCGCGCTTATCGCCTGGTTCCATTCCAGATCGAGAATAATGTAGTTCATATGATCATTCTTTCTTTTTACCGTTTTCGGCAGCCCATAGACCTATTTTTAATCGTTTCCTCATCGAAGCCATGCACCGTAAACTCATTTCCGAAAATTTCTCTCATGCGCTTGATTACATAGTCGCAAGCATCGAAAAAAACTGTTTTCTCCTGTTCATTCTCAAAGCCGATATACGGCTCTCCACCGGGGAATTCGTTAATATCCCAAATGCGGTTGTGTATTTCATAAATCAATCGCACCTTTTGTTCAAGCTCCGTTTCACCCTTTACCCGTTCATCAAACACTTTACAATCAAGCTTTTTCCCGTCAAGGCTGTACAAATCGCCGTCAAAATATCCTTCGCTGCTTACAAGCCAAGGTCCGCAGTTATTCCCACGAAGCCAAATGGGCGGACAGCTATAATCGAACATAAACTCTATTGTTCCATTATGCCGCATTTCAAATATCACCTCAACCTGTCAAATGGAAAGTGAACCGCCCACGTTTTCCTTGCGCCACTCGACGTACTCATCGTAGTTGCCCTGCCTGTCGTAGCAGCCGTTTTCGGTTATCTCGATTATCCTGTTCGGGACGGTATCGAGGATCTCGTGGTCGTGAGAAGCGAAAAGCACGTTGCCCTTGAATTCCGAAAGACCGTTGTTCACCGCCGTGATGCTCTCCAAGTCAAGGTGGTTTGTCGGTCGGTCGAGTATCAGACAGTTCGAGTGGAACAGCATCATTCTGCTGAACATACACCGCACCTTTTCGCCGCCCGAGAGGACGTTTACGGGCTTGTAAACGTCGTCGCCGCTGAACAGCATACGCCCAAGGAAGCCGCGCAGGAAGCTCTCGGTCTCGTCGCTGGAGTACTGCCGTATCCAGTCGATTATCGACAGCTCGCAGTCGTTGAAGAACGCACTGTTGTCGTTCGGGAAGTAGCTGGTGGTTATCGTTCCGCCCCACTTGAACGTGCCCTCGTCGGGTTCGGTCTCCTCGGTGAGTATACGGAACATTGTCGTCACGGCTATCTCGTTGTTTCCGACGAACGCTATCTTATCGCCTTTTGCGACGGTGAAGCTCACGTTGTTCAGCACCTTAACGCCGTCCACCGTTTTTGACAATCCCGTCACCTGGAGAATATCCTTGCCCGCCTCGCGCTCCATATCAAAGCCGATATAAGGGTATTTTCGGGAGCTTGCGGGCATTTCCTCGACCGTAAGCTTGTCAAGCAGCTTGCGCCTTGAAGTCGCCTGCTTGGACTTGGATTTGTTCGCCGAGAACCGCGCGATAAAGCTTTGCAGCTCCTTGATCTTCTCCTCCGCCTTTTTGTTCTGCTGCTTTATCATGCGCTGGATAAGCTGCGAGCTCTCGTACCAGAACTCGTAGTTTCCGACATACATTTTGATCTTGCCGTAGTCGATATCGACGATGTGCGTGCAGACGTTGTTCAGGAAATGGCGGTCGTGGGAAACGACGATGACCGTTCCGAAATAGTCCGCGAGGAAGTCCTCAAGCCACGATACCGCCTCAACATCGAGGTGGTTCGTGGGCTCGTCCATTAGGATTATATCAGGGTTTCCGAACAGGCACTGCGCCAAAAGCACCTTTACCTTTTCGTTGCCCGTGAGCGCGCTCATCTGCTGGAGCATTATCTCCTCAGGTAGCCCAAGTCCCTGTACGAGCTTAGAAGCGTCGCTCTCGGCTTCCCAGCCGTTAAGCTCCGCGAACTCGCCCTCTAAAACGCTCGCGCGTTCGCCGTCCTCGTCCGAGAAATCGGGCTTGGCGTAGAGCTCGTCCTTTTCCTTCATTATATCGTAGAGCTTCTTGTTGCCCATGATCACCGTGTCCTGCACCGTGAACTCGTCAAACGCGTAATGATCCTGCCGCAGAACGCTCATACGAAGCTCCGCGGGGCGCGTTACTGTGCCCTTTGTAGGCTCAAGTTCGCCGCAGAGGACTTTAAGAAACGTGGATTTCCCCGCGCCGTTTGCACCGATAACACCATAGCAGTTGCCCGGGTTGAATTTCAAATCAACGTCCTTGAATAATACCTGTCCGCCGAAGCTGACGTTTACATCACTTACCGTAATCAAATCGTAATCTCCTATCTTCTTTTGTCCTGTATTGCCGCGCAGACCGCGCATCTGTCATTTTTGTCAAGCTCCAAAACGCTCAGCGTTCTTGAAAGCTCCTTGTAGATCACTTCGTTTTTCGCGCGGAAATCCTCCCGTTCTATCACGGGGCTGTAACCTGTCCGTCCGCATATCGCGCAGGTATTGATGTATTTTTTCGCGGAAGAGTTCCACTTTTCAATATACAACGAAAAACCGCGTTTAGTGTGCTTGCTGTGTGACATCGTACCTCCGCAAAGCCTCAAAAACCGCCCGAATACAATGCTGTTACGCACCCGCTGTACCGTTATCGACGATCAGTATCAGATATTTGAGAACGCCTGCTTCAAATCGTCCAGAATATCCTCCACATTCTCCAGACCTACCGACAATCTGATAAGCCCGCCGTCAATTCCCGCGGCTACCAGCTGCTCGTCGGTGAGCTGGCGGTGCGTCGCGCTTGCGGGGTGAAGTACGCACGTTCTGATATCCGCGACGTGGACTTCGTTGGAGGCGAGCTTGAGGCTGTCCATAAACTTCACCGCCGCGCTTCTGCCGCCCTTTATCGAGAACGAAATAACGCCGCTCGTGCCGTTCGGGAGGTATTTCTTCGCGAGCTCGTGACCCTTGCTGCCCTCCAACGCGGGGTACGTCACAAACTCCGCCTTGCCCGTGCTTTGGATATACTCCGCGACCTTGAGCGCGTTTTCGCAGTACTGCTTCATTCTTACCGGAAGCGTTTCAAGCCCCAGATTCAGCAGGAACGACGAATTTGCCGCGGGATAGCACCCGAAGTCTCTCATAAGCTGCATTCTCGCCTTTACGATATACGGCGCGAACGAGTACTTTTCCGTGTAAACAATGCCGTGATAGCTCTCGTCGGGCTCGGTCATGCACGGGAATTTGCCGTTTGTCCAGTCGAACTTGCCGCTGTCAACGATAACGCCGCCGACCTGCACCGCGTGTCCGTCCATATATTTTGACGTAGAATGGATAACGATATCCGCGCCCCACTCTATCGGGCGGCAGAGTATCGGCGTTGCGAACGTGTTGTCGATGATCAGCGGAACTCCGTGCGCGTGCGCCGCCTTAGCCCACATCTCGATATCGAGAACGGTAAGCGCGGGGTTCGCGAGAGTTTCCCCGAAAACCGCTTTGGTGTTCGGCTTGAACGCGGCGTTGAGCTCCTCCTCGGTAGCGTCGTGCTCCACCCAGATACACTCGATGCCCATTCTTTTCAGCGTTACGCCGAACAGATTGATAGTGCCGCCGTAGATCGACGCGCTCGCGATAAAGCTGTCGCCCGCCTCGCAGATGTTGAGGATAGACAGCAGCGAAGCCGCCTGACCGCTTGACGTACACATTGCCGCCACGCCGCCCTCCAGCGCCGCGATCTTCTTTTCCACACAATCGGTCGTCGGGTTCTCAAACCGCGAGTATATAAGGCTCTTGGTCGGGTCGTCGAACACCGCCGCAACGTCGTCGGTGCTGTCGTAGACGTAGGTCGTGCTTTGTACTATCGGCATAACGCGCGGTTCGCCGTTTTTGGGCGTGTAGCCCTCGTGTAAGCATTTTGTTTCGATTTTCATTGTTGATTTCTCCTTATTTTAAATTTTTATTGGGTTTTTGCCGCGACGGAATACCATTCAAAAATCTCATTTGCGCGGTCATCATTCGCATTGATCCCTGTATAATTTTTATATTCGTGTATAGGTAGCGATGAGAGCTTTCCGTCTTTGTCATAATACAATCCGTACCATATTATGCGATCGGATTCAGCACTGGGCACGAACTTGGGATAATCCAGCCCGTATTCTTTGTTGTTTGCAACCTTGAGCAATTTTTTGTAGTTTTCCCACAGCTCGTCGGCATCGCAGCTTTTAGGCAGTTTTGTTATGCGCTCATCACCCGATTTTAGCGATTCAATAAGCTCCTCGTCTGAAAGGAAATATATTTCACTGTAATCGGAAAAGTAATAATTACCGTTTTTATCAACAAACGTGAGCGAATACCTGCCTTGTTCGACGGAATCGTTCTCGTCAAAATTGTGCTCATATTGGTTATATACCGTGCATACCTTAAACACTATCTCGGGCATATCCGGCTCGGAGACGGAGTTTGAACAGCCGCTCATTACTAAAGCAAGTATTGTAATAATAGTTAGAATAATTGTTTTCATTTTGGTTACCTCAGATCAAATTCATTCAAAAAGCAAAAACATCATCAGATCCCAGTACATATGCAGCGCAACGGGTATCCAAATACTTTTGCTTTTAATAAACATCCAGCCGAAAATGATCCCGAGAACAAGCGGACTTAAAAACGCGAAGCTCCGGAAATTTTCTATAAAAACGCCGTCGTGAATCCATACGGGAAAGTGGATAAGCAAGAACATCACCGCGTTTGCCGCAACGGACAGCCACTTTTTCTTTTCGCCGAGCGCCGCGTTCAGAAGCCAGCCGCGGAACACCGTTTCCTCGGTGATCCCCACAAACAGCACGACTATCAGCTTTTCAAGCCCGAACGCCTCGCTTACCGCGATTTTCCCCTTTGTCACGAACGCTCCGACAAGCAAAAATACGGTGAAAGCTGCGAATATCGGGAGATATTTCAAGAAATTCACTTTTGTTGTGAACATCTCTTTCGCGCCGACATAAACCTCGCCGTCAAACCGCTTCACAAGCAGAATGGCGGGCAAAGTCCACACAAGGTTTTTGATAACTCCCGATTTTATGAACTGCGACAAATACTCGTTTGAAACAGCGGCGGTTATCAGCCCCTTTGCCCAAAGCTCCCACGCAGTCCAAACGGCGTAAAATACAAGCGTGTAAACAATCAGCACGGAGATTATCGTCATACCGAGCGGTTCGCCGTTTTGGGGCGTATAGCCATCGTG
>JAIDPG010000130.1 GCA_029062865.1 Oscillospiraceae bacterium | reverse complement strand
CGGCAGTATGGGCGGCTCTGGAGCTCGCCAAGCGCCCGGAGAACAAGGGCAAAACGATAGTCGCACTGCTCCCCGACACGGGCGAGCGCTACCTCTCGACGGCGATGTTCTCTTAGAGGTTAGAGGTATGAGTGAGAAAATCGGAAAGTCAAAGGTGCTTGTGAAGCTCTGCGTTACGGGAATGTTCGCGGCGTTTATCTGCGTTGCCACTATGCTTATCCGTATTCCTATGCCGATCTGCGGCTATGTGAATTTCGGCGACTGCTTTGTAATTCTCGCGGCGTGGATCTTGGGGCCCGTTTACGGCTTCGCGGCGGGCGGGATAGGCTCGGCGCTCGCGGATCTGCTTGCGGGTTACGCGCAATATATCCCCGGGACGTTTATTATAAAAGGGCTTGTTGCTGCCGCGGCGGCGCTTATCGCCCACGCGGTCCTGCGAAAAAGCGCGGCGCACCGCCTTGCGGGCTACGCTATGGGCGCGCTCGCGGGAGAGCTGATAATGCTCGGCGGCTATTTTCTGTACGAAGCCGCGGCGCTCGGTTACGGCATTGCGGGAGCGCTCAGCTCCGTCGCGGGAAACGCCGTGCAAGGCGCGTTCGGCGCGGGCTTAAGCGTGATCCTCGCGCAAACACTAGCCAAGACGGGCGCACTGAAAAAATACAGCGGATACGCTATTTGAGGCAAGAATACCGGAGGCAGGAAGAGCTCTTGCCTCTTTTTTTGTTTACCCCCTTGCAAAATTCAACAACTTGTGTTATAATATAAGGTGTATATACTAGAGGCAAGAGCGCCCCTGCGGCGGGAAAGTTTGCGTCTCTGTTTAAAGCCGCGTTCTTGCTTCTGAATAATTATCATTTGCATAAAAGTTGGGGTGATCTTTTGAGAGGCGCTATCTTTGACGTTTTCGATTATTTCGCGGGGAACTGCGAACTTATCACTATGGTGCTGTCGGTGTTTTCCGTGCTTGTTGTATTGCTGTTGTGCTTTCCGGTGCACGAGTGCGCGCACGCGCTTGTAGCGCATTGGCTCGGTGACGACACCGCCTCGGATATGGGCAGGCTTACGCTGAACCCGCTTGTGCACGTTGACCCTATGGGCGCTTTGTGTATGTTCGTGGCGAGTATCGGCTGGGCGAAGCCCACTCCTGTCAGTCTCCACCGCTGCCGCAAGGTCTCGATACGCACGGCGGACATTTTGGTTTCGGCGGCGGGACCCGTGTCGAATTTCCTGCTGTCGCTGATTATGGTAATTATTGCAAAAATACTTATGGCTACGTCAAGCGAGCTAACGCCGACAATGTTCTACATCTACCTCGGCTTATACCAGATCGCGGAGATCAACACTTTTCTGATGATAATCAACCTTATCCCCGTGCCGCCGTTTGACGGCTACTCGCTTATTCAGGGAATTCTCCCGAGAAAGCAGGCGATTTGGATCGAGGAGCACGCGCAGATCATTCACTTTATCGTGTTTATTCTGTTAGTGTCAAGAGCCCTCGACAGACCGCTGTTTTACGCTTCGAGCGGAGTGATGTGGGTTATCGACAAGTTGACTTTCTTTATAGGCTAAGACAATTGAAAGCGGACAATTTTTCGGAGATGAAAGAAAGCAGATAATGACCGAACTTAATTTCAAATTGGAGGTCTTTGAAGGACCTTTAGACTTGCTTTTGGCGCTTATTCAGAAGCACAAGCTGAACATTTACGACATTGAGATCTCCGTGCTGCTCGATCAGTTCCTGGGGTATCTTGAGCGAATGACCGAGGCGGACATTGAGGTCACGTCGGACTTCCTTGAAATGGCGGCGCGGCTTATCTTGATAAAGTCCGCGGCGCTGCTTCCCAAAGAGGAGGTCGAGAAGCTCAAGAAGGAGCTTGAGGGGCAGCTTATCGAGCTCGCTTTGGCAAAGGAAATGGCGCAGAGGATAAAAAAGCGCTGGCAGGGCGATGAGGTTTTCGTCCGCGAGCCCGCGGAGCTCGACATCGACAGCGCCTATCGCCGGTTTCACGAGCCGGAGGAGATACTTCTCGCATACGGCGTTCTCGCGGAGCGCGCGAGTCGGCGCGAGAGCTACAACAAAGCGCCCGCAACGCCCGTGGTCGAGAAGAGCTATGTGACGATATTCACCGGCATTGTGAAGATACTCAAAAGTCTGCGCAAAAGCAAGACCGTGCAGCTCTCGGAGCTCTGCGAGGACTGCTCAAACTCCCTTAAGGTAGCGATCTTCCTCGCAATTCTGGAGCTCTCCAAAGAGGGAAGAATTGTTATCAGTGACAGCGGCGAAAGTGTTTCTCTTGCTCCGACTAAAAAATAGGAAGTGATTTGGTGAAGTTCAGCGACAGAATGGCGGCGGTCGAGGCTGTGCTTTTCGCTTGCGGGGAGCCTATCGAGCTTGACAAGCTGGCGGCGGCGGTTGAAATGGATAAGTCCGAGGCGGAGCGCGTAATAGAGCGCCTGAACGCTCGCTTTTCCGACGCGGGCAGTTCTCTGATCATAAATAAACTCGGTGACAGCTATCAGATGATGACCAAGCCGCAGTTCGCGAGGTATATCAAGACGGCTCTCGAAACGCGAAAGCAAGCGCCTTTGTCGCCGGCGGCGCTGGAGGTTCTCGCGATAGTCGCATACAATCAGCCCGTTACGCGCGGGTTTGTCGACCAAGTACGCGGCGTTGACAGCAGCGGCGTTATGCGAAGCCTTGTCGAGCGCGATCTGTTAGAGGAGCACGGGCGCTTGAATGACGTTCCGGGCAGACCGATAGCTTATCGAACAACGGACAACTTCCTGCGGTGCTTCAAGCTGAATTCCCTCGACGACTTGCCGCCGATCCCCGGAAGCACGGAGCAGATAACGCTTGAAGAGCTCGACGACGAGGATCTTTCCGAGGGACAGGAGAGCGGCGACGCGGAGCAGCCCGAGGCAAACGAATGAAAAGTCACGTGAGCGAAGCGAAAGGACGGTGAGTGCGTGGGCTGGATAATTGCGGCGGGCGTTGTGCTTTTGATAGCGCTGCTGCTTGCCGGGCGGGTTTCCGTGTTCTTCGATTATAACGGCGAGCTTGCGCTGAAGGTCAAGTACCTGTGCGTCACCGTGGTGAAAATCCCGAAGAAAGCAAAGGCAAAGCCGAAGAAGGACAAGCCGGAAAAATCCAAAAAATCCCGAAACGAGGGCGAGGAAGAGGGCAAGAAAAAGAAGGGCGGCTTGCTGAAAAACCTCACGTTCGACGATATTCTGGCGCTGCTGAAGCAGGCGCTGACAGGCATCGGAAAGCCGCTTCGCAAGCTGTTCAAGAGCATTGTTATCTCGCATTTGAGCTTGAATATCACGGTCGGCGGCGACGACGCGGCTAAGACCGCGATAAAGTTCGGCGCGATGAACATCGCCGTCGGGAACGTTCTGGGGCTTCTGGACAGCTTCCTCACGCTGAAGCCGCTTGACGATCTGAACATCGGCGTGGATTTCCAAAGCGAGGAGACGCTGTACGACGCGTATTTCGAGATGAGAATGACGCTGTTTGCGGGGCTTGTCGCGGTAATCAGACTGGCACGAGTGGCGATCAAGCTGTTTGGCTCGCTTAAGAAAAAGAAGAAGGCGAACATCGCGAAAAAGCGCGCTTTGAGGGCGCAGGCAAGAGCGCAGAGCAATTCAAAGTGATTTTGAGGAGTTCCGCGGACGCGGCAAACTCGCGGCGCGGGAGAGAATAAGAGAATACGTAACTTAAATCGGTCGCGCCACAAAGCGCCCCCGGTTTCAATATGAAAGGAGTTCTAATTATGTCTCACCCTATTGAAGGAATTATGGGAGTTTCAATGGAGAATATCCACCAGATGGTGGACGTAAACACGATAATCGGCGACCCTATCGTTAAGGGCGATACGACGATCATCCCCATTTCTAAGGTGTCGTTCGGGTTCGCTTCGGGCGGCAGCGACTTGCCTACGCAGGCAGCGGAGAAGTTCGCGGGCGGCGCGGGCGCGGGTGTTACCGTAAAGCCCGTGGCGTTTATCGTGATCAAGGCGGACGGCGACGTGAAGCTGCTTGAGCTCGGCGGGAAGGCTTCGCCGATCGAGGGCGTTATGGACTCGCTGCCCGGCATAATCGACAAAATCAAGAACGCCGTTGCCGACAAGAAGGCCGAAAAGGCAGCAAATCCCGACCCGAAGCAGGTCGAGAAGGCGGAAGCAAAGCTCGAAAAGGCGGAGGCAAAGCTTGAGAAAATGGAAGCGAAGGCCGAGAAGACAAGCGTCCGCGACGAGGCGAGAATTGCCAAGGCGGCGGCAAAGGTAGAGGCAGCGAGAGCTGAGGCTCAAGCGCAGATCGCGGCGGAAAACAACGTAAAAAAGGATAAGGAATAATTTGCCGATAATCGCACAAAATACTCCCAAAATAATTTTTTGGGAGTAATTGCGATGAAAAAAATTGTTTCAATTCTGTTAATATTTGCCATAGCTATGCCGCTTTTCAGTAGCAATGCGTTCGCCGAGAACATTTCGGTTTCGGCTGCCGCCGCTATTGTGATAGAAGCGGAAACGGGCACGGTGCTGTATTCCAAAAACGCCGACGATCGCCGCGCTATGGCTTCTACGACGAAGATCATGACGGCGATCCTGACGATCGAGGCGGGCGATCTTGACCGAAAATTCACTGTAGACCCGTACGCGATTTTGATCGAGGGCACGTCAATGGGCTTGCGCGAGGGCGATATCGTCTCGCGGCGCGATTTGCTGTATGGGATTTTGCTGCCCTCGGGGAACGACGCCGCGAACGCGGCGGCGGTGTCCGTCGCGGGGAGCGTTTCGGCGTTCGCGGAGAAGATGAACGAAAAGGCGGCGGAGCTGGGGCTCTCAAACACGCATTTCGTTACGCCGTCGGGGCTTGACGCGGACGGGCATTACACGACCGCCCGCGACCTAGCGAACCTTACGGCTTACGCGATGAAAAACGCGCTGTTCCGTGAGATAGTGAGCTGCGGCTCTAAAACGCTGGAGTTCGGCAACCCGCCCTACAAGCGGACCCTCTACAATTCCAACAAGATGCTTTCGCGCTATGACGGAGCGATCGGCGTTAAGACGGGCTTCACCGACAACGCGCGGAGATGTCTTGTGTCGGCGGCTCAGCGCGACGGCGTGACGTTGATCGCGGTAACGCTGAACGCCCCCGACGACTGGAACGACCACACGCGAATGTTAAACCACGGCTTCTCGCAGGTGAGCGCCTATCCGCTTGAAACAGGCTGCGCGTCGACGGTTTCCGTCGCGGGAACGGGCAAGTCCGTCTCGGTTTACGCGAACGAGACGACGCTCGCCCTGAAGCCCGAACAGCGCACAAAGCTGGAGCGCCGCGTGCTGCTCCCGAGGCTGATCTACGGCAGGGTAAACAAGGGCGACGAGCTCGGCTCGCTGGAGTTTTTCCTTGACGGAAAGCCCGTGAAATCCGTGCCGCTCTACGCGAATGAAAGCGTGGAGGCGGAGCGCGGGGAGCTGTCGTTCTGGGAGCATTTGCTGGGATTTTTTGGGATTTACGTATAATTTCGGGCTGCCGTGAAACGGCGCGCAGCAACACACCCGGAGCGCATAAAAGGCGCGTTCCGAGCAAGTCAACAAAACAAGCGAAGTGTGAAATTTCAAAAAGTGTCAAGATTTTCGTAGAAAATCTTGACCGGTTCCCTCAGCGCTGCAGAGTGGAGCGAAGCGAAACGGAGCAGCGCGGAGGGAATTTTGAAATTTTTTTCAAATAAATCAACCCA
>JAIDPG010000013.1 GCA_029062865.1 Oscillospiraceae bacterium | reverse complement strand
TAACCAGAATGATCACGAAAATCCCGAACGCGATTGCGCTTCCGACCAAGACGAACGTCGACGACGCCTCCTGCCGCATTTTGTTTTCCGTGTTCAAGGCGTTTATCGCGAAAAACAGCGCCAGTCCCGCCACAATGGCAACTCCCACAAGCACTGTGATGAAGAGCCCCTCCGCCTTGTGCGGCGTGTAATATTCCCCGCTCATACTAAACCCGAAGCGCCCTCTGTCCGCGGGATTTGTGTAGTTTTTATCCTGCAATTTATAACACCCCCGTGTAGTTTTATAGAGAATAGTTGTTAGTGTTTAGTTGTCTCGCCATTTCTCCTTATACTTATTTAAATTATATCACAAACGCCCCCCCCTGTCAATACACATCTCCAAAAAAATCTCACAATTCGAGTAAAAAACCGTTATTTTCACTATTGAATTCAACGAGCAAACGGACTATAATGTATAAGGTTGGAAATTGTTGAGTTTACGAGGTGAGACCTTTTGGAAAGTTATGAATACTTTAAGGATCTGGCGATTATTCTAATAGCCGCTAAGCTGATGGGCTTGGGCGCTAAGAAGCTGAAAGCGCCGCAGGTCGTCGGGCAGATCGCGGCGGGCGTGCTGATAGGTCCGAGCGTTCTGGGCTGGGTCGGGCAGACGGACTTTATCCTCGTTATGGCGGAGGTCGGCGTGGTGCTGCTGATGTTCTCGGCGGGGCTGGAAACAAACCTCCGCGATCTCGTCAAGACGGGTCCCGTCGCGCTTTCTATCGCCTGCGCGGGCGTTTTGGTGCCGCTCGTTTCGGGCTGGGCGCTTTACGGGTGCTTTTTCGGGTTCGCGCCGTTCGGCTCGGACGAGTTTTTCCGCGGCGTTTTCATCGGGACGATCATGACCGCGACCTCCGTCAGCATCACCGTGCAGGCGCTTCGGGAGCTCGGTCATCTCAAGGGCAAGATCGGCACGGTGATAGTCTCCTCCGCGATAATCGACGACGTTATCGGGATAATCGTGCTGACGTTCGTCATCGGCTTCAAATCCGCCGACGCGAAGCCGCTGGAGGTCGTTATCAAAACGCTGCTGTTTATCGTATTCAGCGTGGCGGTCGGCTTCGGGATTTATCTGCTGTTCAAGTTCCTTGACAAGCGCTCGTTCCACCACCGCAGGATCCCGATCTTCGGGCTGGCGCTGTGCTTTGTAATGGCGTTCTGTGCCGAGAGGTTTTTCGGCATCGCGGACATCACGGGCGCGTATGTCGCGGGGATAATCCTCTGCAACCTGCGCGACGCGGAGTACATAGCGGGCAAAATGGACATTTCGAGCTATATGATGTTCGGTCCCGTGTTTTTCGCGTCGATTGGATTGAAAACCAGCTTCGAGGGCTTCACGATGCAATTGCTTTGGTTCTCGCTGGCGTTCGCGGTCGTCGCGATGGCGGCGAAGGTTGTGGGCTGCGGGCTTATGGCGAAGGCGTGGCGCTTTAACACGCGCGACTCGCTGAAATGCGGCGTCGGAATGATGACGCGCGGCGAGGTCGCGCTGATAGTCGCGCAAAAGGGCTTGGCGGTCGGAATGGTCGAGCCGAAGTACTTCACATCGGTTATTCTGCTTATTCTCCTCTCGTCAATCGCGTCTCCTATTATTCTGAAGCTCCTCTACCGCGGCGAGGACAAACCCGACCACGCTCACCCAAGCGGAGCGCACCCCGACCTCGACGAGACGGAAGAGGTCTACGCCGAAGCGTGATAACAGACAAAAAACTCCCCCGTTTTTCATTACGTCTCATAGAAAATTGCGGTGTCAAGCGTTTTCGCTCGACACCGCAATACTTTTATACCGCACGCTCCTTAAGCGGGGGAGTTTTCCTGTCAATTATTCTCCCTTATACTCGGAGAGCTGAATACTAATGTTGACGCTCCTATTTCTGCCGAACGTGTCCGTTCTTGCCACCGTTACCTCAACGTAATCGCCGGGCTTTTTCTGCGCGAAGATGTCCTGCACCGCGTCGTCAAGGACGGAAATGCCGTCGATTTGCGTTATCGTGTCGCCGATCTGCAAGCCGCTGTTCGCGACTGCCATGCTCTGGTTTATTTCCGCGACCTGCCAGCCCGCGGTGTTGCCGTTGTACAGCGCCGCTGTTTCGCTTACTCGCTGATACGTAATTCCGAGTACCGCGCGCCCCGTAACATATCCGCTGTTGATAAGATCGTCGATAACGTCCTTCGCCTCATTTATCGTGATAGCGAAGCTGAGGCTTTCGACGTTCGTGCCGATGCGCTTCATATTAACAACGCCCACGACCTCGCCGAACGTGTTGAACAACGCGCCGCCGGAGTTGCCGCTGTTTATCGGCGTGTCGGTCTGGATAGAGGTAAGCCCGCGCCTCGCGTCGGAGACCTGTCTGTTAAGCCCGGAGATTATGCCCTTTGTAACGGTCGTTTCAAAGTGCAGGGGATTTCCTATCGCAATTACGTCGTCGCCGAGCCGCAGCTCGTCGGAATCACCAAGCTTTGCCGCGTGGAAGCCGCGCCCCTCGATTTTCAGCACCGCGAGGTCGGTGTCCGCGTCCTTGCCGCAGAGCACCGCGTCATACGTCTCGGACTCCGCAATGCCCGTTTCGGGGTCGGTGGTGTAAACCTTAGCGGTAAAGCTTGTGCCCTCATCGACAACGTGCTCGTTCGTGACGATATACCCGTCCGTCGAGATGATGATCCCGCTCCCGGCGGCGAGGGCGGTCTCCTTGCCGTTATAGGGCGCGAAGGTCGTGATGTACACTATGCTGTCGCGAACCGCCGCCACAAGATCCCGCGTATACATATACGAGCCGTCGGACTTGTACTCAACGTTGCTTGCCTGATTATGAATGGGCGAGACGATGCTGTTCTGCATACTGTCGAGCGTCGGCGTGCCTATCTTGCTTGTCGTGGAGTTCTCGTTGTTATTGTGAGCGGCGCCGCCGTTATTGCTTTCGACGCTTCCGCTGTTTGTGTTGTTTTCATTCGGCGAGTGCCCGAAGCTTCCCAGAATTGCGGAGGAAACGCCTCTTTCCGCGAAATAAGCGCCGCCAAAGCCCGCGCCCGCCGTGAGGATCACAACGCCCGCCAGCAGCCCCGCGACCTTTGCCGTAGTATGCGGCTTACGCTTTTTCGACGGCTCCTGCGGAGCTTGCGGAACTTGCGGATAATTTCCGCTATCGAAATTGTTGAAATTGTTATTATCGTTCATAGCTAAAAATCCTTTCTATAGAAACTATCAAAGATTTTCTCTTTACGATTATGATTATAACTCGCGTTTGTGTTTGATTTGTGAAATATTTTTGAACAAAAAATTAAACCCGCGCGAAAGCCGTGTAAATATCGCGGAGAATTTTGGTGTTCGGTCAAGCTTCCGCGGACTTTACCGCTTTATCAACGGCAAGCGCCAGCGCGCATTCCAGCCGCTTTCTCTGGAGCTCGCAGGAGAGTGCGTGCGGCTTGCGGCAGTCGCCCTCGTAGATAAAGCTGTTCGCGTTGCAGCCGCCCGAGCAGTAGAATTTCGCCCAGCAGTCGCGGCAGCCTTGCTTTGAGTACAGATGCGTTTTCGCGAAGTATGTCTTTATCTCGTCATCGAATGTCCCGTCGTTTAGGTTTCCCATTTTCCACTTGTCTATTCCCACAAACTGGTGGCACGGGAAGATGTTTCCGTGCGGGTCTACAGCCACATAATCGTTTCCGCAGCCGCACCCGCGAAGCCTTTTGATCGCACACGGACCTTGGTCGAGATCAACCATAAAATGGAAGAAGTTGAACTTGTTTTCGGTACGATTAGCCATTACCTCGCAAAGCCTGTCGTACTCCTCGAAAATGCGCGGCAGATCGGCGTTTGTGAGCGCGTAGGGCTCCTTTTCGTCGGTAACAACCGGCTCGGCGGAGAGCTGCTCGAAGCCGAGCTCCCGCAGGTGAAGCACGTCCTTGGTGAAGTCGAGATTGTATTTCGTGAACGTCGCGCGGACGTAATAATCCTTGTCGCCGCGGCTTTCCACGAGCTTCTGGAACTTCGGCACGATAACGTCATAAGCGCTCTTGCCGTTCAGCGTTTTGCGAATTCTGTCGGTGGTCTCGCGCCGCCCGTCCAGCGACAGCACGACGTTCACCATTTCACGGTTTATGTAGTCGATCTTCTCATCGTCAAGCAGAACGCCGTTTGTCGTTATCGTAAAGCGGAAGTTCTTGCCGTGCTGCTTTTCGATAGAACGCGCGTATTTCACGGTCTCGACGACGGTTTCCCAAGCCATAAGCGGCTCGCCGCCGAAGAAATCCAGCTCGATGTTCTCACGGTTCGCGGATTTTTCTATCAGAAAGTCGATCGCTTTTCTGCCGATCTCCGGGGGCATTATGCAGCGCTCCCCGCCAAAGTCGCCCGTCTGCGCGAAGCAGTATTCGCACCGCAGGTTGCAGTCGTGCGAGATGTTCAGGCACATCGACTTCACGGGGCTTTTGACCATTGTTTCGGAGTACTTCTCGTAGTCGTCCTCGGTGAAAAGCTGCTCGTCGGCGTACAGCGCGTAAAGCTCCGAATAGGTCTCGCGGACGGTCTCCTCGGAATAACCCGAGAGCTTTTCTGGAAGCTCCGCCGGCATTTCCTCAGTCATCGGCGCGGACAAAAAGTCCAGCATATCAAACGCGCAGTCGTCTATCAGATGTACGGCGTTGCTGTCGCTGTCAATTACAATATTATATCCTAACTGTTTAAACTTATGAACCATAATATCCTCCAAGAAGTAAGAGGCAAGAGACATCTTGCCTCTTGCCTCTGGCTTTCTTGCCTCAAGTTTACTTTACGCTCTCGCACTTCTGATTAGCGACCGTGCAGGAGGTCTTGCACGCGGACTGGCAGGAGCTCTGGCACTTGCCGCAGCCGCCGTTCTCCGCGCTCTTCTTCAGGTTTGCCTTGTTGATCGTAACAATATGCTTCAATCGAAACACCTCTTTCTTGTATTTTATACTCTTTTATTATAACATATCCCGCGGGATTTTGCAAGGGGTTTTATGATTTTTTGTTGATTTCGCTGCTTTTTACTTCAAAGGCTTTGCGCTCAACATAGCCCATCATTCTGTTGTAAGCGATGATCCTTGCGGGGATAGTCATTATACAGCCGAGAAACACACCCACCGGAAATCTCAAAGCCGCCGAAAACGCTATCAGCGTCAGCGCGAATAGCGCGGGCAGGACATAGGCATACCAATGCTCCTTCGTCCATTTCCTGGCATAATACCGCTTTTTGTCCTCAAGTGAGAACGCGCTGTTCTCAAGCGCGCTCTTAAGATTTTCCTCAGCAGCAGAGCGTGTTTCGCTCTCGTCAAGCCGCCGTCCGCTCAAAAGCTCGTTTATGCTCACGCCGTAGAACTCCGAAAGCTCCATAAGCATCTCGACTGGCGGCATATAGTTTCCGTTTTCCCAACGCGAGATCGTCTTGTTTGAAATGCCCAGCTGTTCCGCGAGCTGCTCCTGCGTAAGCTCCCGCTCGCGCCGAAGCTCCGCGAGAAATTTCCCGATTTTGACAGTATCCATATCATCACCCCAAGAAAATTATAGCAAATCCCCGCCGGAAAGTACAGGACACAAAACGCGAATGGCAAGACAGCGCGAAAAAGGACGCCGCCCCTGGGCAGCGTCCTTCGCTGATCGCTTTCTTAGAATTTCAGATCGTCATCGGAGCCGCTTGCGCTGCCGAAAATATCATTCGAGGAGAACGGCTTCGCCTCGGGAATTCCCGTATCCGCGGCGTCATCTTCAGCTGCGGGAGCGGGCTCGCCTTCAACGTCCATATCCTCGTCGAAATCGAAATCCCAATCGTCGTCGATGTTGTCGTTATCCCAATCGTCGTAGTAGTTGTCCTCGTTTTCCTTATCGAGCTTCTTCTTCGTGATATAAGTTGCCGCGGCGATACCGCCCGCAACCGCCATCGCGCCTATCAACAAAACTCCTAAAGCCTTCATAGCCGAATCCTCCTAAAAAATCAGAATTTTTCGCGGGTGAGCCCGCCGTCACAAAAAATTACGCTAATTCTATTATAAACCCTTTTCAAAAAAAATTCAAGTACCCCCGAAATCTTTGGTAATTATTCACAAACCCGCTACATATTTCCTGTCGTATTCATCAAAACCGAAAGCGCGGCTATCGGCGCGGTCTCGCACCTTAAGATACGCTTCCCGAGCGACGCGCACACAAAGCCGAGCGCTTGAAGCTCCTCCGCCTCCGAGGGCTCGAACCCGCCCTCGCTGCCTATCACGATATCGACGTTTTTCTTGAACTCGCGCACCGCCTCGCGAAGCGGCGTAGTCGAGCACTCATAAAACAGTATTCCCGTGTTTTCGGGAGAAATGAGCATTTTCAGCGCGGAAAATTCCACCGCCTCGCCGACGCGCGGGATAACTCCGCGCCCGCATTGCTTTGCGGCTTCAACTGCTATTTTCTGCCAGCGCGGGATTTTTTTCGCGAGCGATTTTTCGTCGGGTCTTGATACGCAGCGTTTTGTGAAAATCGGGATGATCTCGCACGCGCCGCACTCCACCGCCTTTTGCACGATGAAGTCCATTTTATCCGATTTCGGCATTGCCTGAAACAATCTCACGTGAATGTTCGGCTCGGCGAGGTTTTGTGAGCGCTCAAGTATTTTGAACTCGCAGCAGGAACCGACGCTCATAAGCTCCGCGAGGAAATCCGTCCCGAGCCCGTCGCAAAGCACCGCGATATCTCCCGCCCTCATTCGCAGAACGGAGGAAA
>JAIDPG010000129.1 GCA_029062865.1 Oscillospiraceae bacterium | reverse complement strand
TGTCAGGGTCGGGGTCCTTATGTGTCTTGTTTTCTGTGTCCGTATCTGTGTCTGTGTCTGTGTCGGTGTCAGTATCTGTATCGGTATCCGTGTCCGTATCTGTGTCGGTATCTGTATCAGCATCGGGATCATCGGGAGTAGGATCTACATCAGGCTCGGGAGTATCATCTTCATCACCGGGCTCATCAGCAGGCGTAATCTGGTGAATTTCGTTATCCATTTTAATGTTAGTCGCGATAACGCTGCCGCTTACGACGCCGGAGTTTTCAAAATCAGCGTACGCGCAAGCAAACGTGCCGGAATTCAGCGCAGTTGTAACCTTGCCGGTGTATGTACCAAAGTTGAACACAACGTTCTGTCCGCTCTTGAGCCATGTGTCGTCAGCAACCTCGCCAAAATTGATCTCGCGGGTGCTGCTGTCCGTGATTACGTTAATAATAACCTTAACGCCGTTGTTGCCCTTGAGCAGAGCCCTGATATTCGCCGCGTTACTCGGGATATCATTAGCGTGAACGTTTACGATCATCGTCTGACCGCTCTTGACCTCGCCTCTCTGAATAGCCATTACGGCGTTGGAGAGCGCGTTTGCAGAATCCTCGGCGCTGAAATCGGTCGAGTCAATCAAAGCCTGACCCGCGCCTGCTACTCCGTCAAGAGTATCGTTGATATTCGCGAACTTGTCATCCTTAGTTGCGCTGCGTATTGTCAGCTGGCTTGCTTTGCCGCTGCACTCGATCTTGTAATCTACGCCGCCGACTCTGATGCCCTTGCCGGTTCCGTTGTCAACCTCAATCTCTTCGTAGTCGAAGCCCAAAACAAGCTCGTACTTCGTATCGCCATCAATGCCAATCCTGATGTTAGGATCAGCAGGCAGCTTATCAATATACAGTGTGTAAACGCCGTTTCCAACTCCGGAATGAGCGACAACATTAGAATTGAAAACATCAAGACAGCTCGTCTTTTCAACCGCGACATTGCCCTCAACGTGGAAGGTTTCGAGATTTTTCGCGTATACAGCGTAGTTGCGCGTTACGCCCAACGCCTTGTTGAAGGCGTTTACGGTGCGCGCGGAATCGGACGCTATGTAAACGTTGGAGTCCACTCTCTGATAATCGGGGTTAGAGCCGATGTCCTGCTCGGTGCTGCTGGTAGTAAGGTTGTCGAAATCCTCATTGTTGGCAGGCGCTGCGGATGCTGCTGCGGAAGCGGCGCGCGAGCTGAGCACAGTTGCCGCGAAAGCAAACATAAAGGCCGCCTTGCCCTTATTTGACTTTTTCTTCTTCTCGTTGTCTGCCATATCTGCCACCTCCATATATTTAGTCATAAAATTCGTAAGCCTACACAAGATAGACTTATCCCTTTATTACATTATATAATATTTCACGGCGTTTGTCAATAGGAATTTGTTAAAAACTTTTGGATTATTTCACAAACTTTCAATTTGCTTTTTATTGAATTTAAACAATGCGTTTTTGCATTATTTCGGGATTATACGCGCAGTTGACTGCAGTTTCCGCGGTGATCTTCCCTTCCCTGAACATTTTGAGTATGCAGCTGTCCATAGTCTGCATTCCGGGCGCGGACTGCAAAATCGTGTCTATCTGGTGAGTTTTCTCGTCGCGGATAAGCGTTCTTATCGCGCTGTTCATCGTCATGATTTCAAACGCCGGAGCGAGTCCGCCGTCTACCGTCGGGACAAGCTGCTGCGAAATTACCGCGCTTAACACCATCGAAAGCTGAATTCTTATCTGGTGCTGCTGGTTTATCGGGAAAACGTCGATTATTCTGTCGATAGTGTTTGAAGCGCCGAGCGTGTGGAGCGTAGACAGCACGAGCTGCCCCGTTTCCGCCGCCGTCATCGCGGTGCTTATCGTCTCGTAATCGCGCATTTCGCCGAGAAGGATAACGTCGGGCGACTGCCGAAGCGCGGCGCGGAGCGCGTCTATGTACGAGCTCGTGTCAATCGAAATCTCGCGCTGGCTGATTATGCATTGCTGGTGCTTGTGGAGGAATTCTATCGGGTCTTCAATCGTGATGATATGCCCCGAGCGCTCGTTGTTTATCTTGTCAATAATACAGGAAAGCGTCGTGGATTTACCGCTGCCCGCGGGACCGGTGATAAGCACGATGCCGTTTTTGTAACGCGCCGTCTCAATCACCTGCTCGGGGATCCCCAGCTTTTCGGCGTTCGGCAGCTCAAACGGTACATAGCGAAGCACCGCCGCGTAGGAATTGCGCTGTTTGTAAATATTCGCGCGGAAGCGCCCCATTCCGACGAGCGAGATCGAGAAGTCCGTCTCCTTTTCGGGCATATTTTCAATATCATAGTTGAAGCCACCAAGCGCGAAAATCTCATGCACAAGGCGCTTTGTCTCGGCGGGAGGCATCGGGTCGCCGTTCATTTTAACGAGCTTTCCGTTCGCCTTATAGCTCAAGCCAACGCCCGAAACGATAAAAATATCCGAAGCGTTGTTATCCACGGCTGTACGTAAAATTTCATTAAGCTGCATTTCAGTTACCCTCCATTAAAAAGGCAGAATTTTCTCGTTTCTTCCCGACTGCTGTGGGGAGAAGCAAATGGTAAAAGCAATTTAGTCAAAAGTTCCGTCCCAGACGCCAAGATGCGACTCCGTGTCATCGAAGCCCACGTCGCGGCTTTGCCACTGTTCAATTGTGTACTTGCCGTCGTTGTCAAAGCGAATATCCACCGCGAGCACTTGCCTGTCGTTTATTGGCACGGTGTAGCTCGCCGAAAAGCCGTCCGGCGACTGCTTTACCGAAACGCCGTCAAGCTGCTTCACGGCTTCCTCGAACTCCTCCTCAAAGAACATCGAGCCAGTCTCTTATACACCTCTCCGAGCCCACGCGACAAGAGGCA
>JAIDPG010000128.1 GCA_029062865.1 Oscillospiraceae bacterium | reverse complement strand
TGATGAACCGAGGGCTGCTCTTGCCTCTAAATTCCAACTCTTGCCTCTAGCCTCTAAATCTCTTTCATTTAGCGGCTCTCGGTTACATCTGAACAATCTAATAAACGGAGGTTAAAAATGATCAAAACAGTAACTCTAAAAGGCTCCGAGCTTAAGGTCGAGGGACTGGGCGGGTTTAACGCGTTTGTGCAGAACCTCGGCAGCCTTGTAATGTACGCGTCGAAAAACCCCGGCGTTTCGGCGGGCGGAGACAACGTCGCCGAGATCCCCGCGGGGAGCGGAAAGCTGATAAGCTCGACAAACGGCACGGTGTATCTGCTCGGCACGGGCAAGGCGGAGGTGACGGGTCTGGACGGCGACAGCGTTATCGCGGCGGGCGGCGCGGCGGTTTACGGCGGCGGTGGAGCAAGCGATAGCGCAGTCCTTGCAGAACTTATGACCTATACCGACATCGGCGACGAGGAGACGCTGGACGCGGCAAAGGAATACGCGGAGGCTCTTGTGCAGAACAAGGCAGACAAAAGCGAGATCCCCGAAATTCCGGAATTTCCGACAACTCTCCCCGCAAACGGCGGAAACGCCGACACGGTGGGCGGATTCACCGTCGGGTGCGACGTTCCCGCGGACGCGGTGTTTACGGATACCGTCGTGGATATCTCCGGCAAGCGCGACGCGAATGATCCCGTTATAACGGGCACGATCTCAATGGATCGCAAAGCAAACACAACAATCGGGGAAGGCTCGGTTGCAATTGGCTATCAGTGCACGGCATCCGGAAAATCGGCGATTGCAATTGGCTACTTGTGTAAGGCAACAGGGAAAAGAGCCTTTGCCGAAGGCGCCGGCTCCGAGGCTTCGGGGTACGGCGATCACGCCGAAGGTAATCATTCTATAGCTGCAGGAGGCAGCGATGGAGGTGCTCACGCCGAGGGCGGATATACCGAAGCTCTTGCGATGTGCGCTCATGCCGAAGGTAGCAGCTCCAGGGCTACGGGGGACTGTGCTCACGCGCAAGGGTGCGCCACTATCGCGAATGGCTTCGCGTCATTTGCGGGCGGCAAATTCAATAAAGAGATGACCCCCGGATCAAAAAATTCAAACATCGGTGATGTGATAGTTATCGGCAATGGTGACTTGAGCTCGGGAAGAAGCAATGCGTTCAGAATTACTTACACGGGCGAGGTTTATGGCGTGGGCGCGTTCAACACCGGCGGCGCGGACTACGCGGAGTTTATCAAGCCGTGGTTTGACGACAATCCCGAAGGCGAGGATCGCGTGGGCTATTTCGTGACGATAAAGGACGGAAAGCTCCGCTTTGCCGAGGCTGATGACTACATCGTCGGAATTACTTCGGGAAATCCCTCGGTAGTCGGCAACGGCGACGAGGATTGGCTCGGACGCTGGCAGCGCGACGAGTTTGACAGAATAATTACAGAGAACGGCTGCTTCAAGGCAAATCCCGATTACGACCCGTCAATAAAGTATGTTGAGCGCAAAAATCGCCCCGAATGGGATTACGTCGGAATGATAGGCGTGCTTCCTCTCCGCGACGACGGCACGTGTGTTCCCGGCGGTTTCGCGAAGTGCGGCGTGGGCGGCATTGCCACAAAGGCTGACGATTGGGAGTGCCACAAAACGTTCTTTGTTATTGAGAGAGTAAACGAATGCATTATAAAGGTCGAGATGAGGTGATTTTGTGGACAGCACGATTATATGCGCTATGATCTCGCTTCTCGGAACGCTTGGTGGCTCGCTCGGAGGAATTTTAGTCTCGAGCAAGCTGACGGCTTATCGCTTGGAACAGCTCGAGAAAAAGGTCGCGGAGCACAACAATTTCGCGCAGCGTATGCCCGTCATCGAAGAACGCGTTGACCAGATCGAGCATAGAATTAACAAGATGGAGGAGAAAGGCTGATGGACTGGAAACGAAAGCTCACAAGCAGAAAGCTTTGGGTAGCGCTCGCGGGCTTTATCGCGGGCTTGGTCGTCCTCTTCGGCGGCACAAGCGAGGACGCGGACAAAATCAGCGGCGCGATCTTAAGCGGCGCGGCGGTGGTCGGCTATGTTCTCGGAGAAGGACTTGCGGACAAAAGCAGCTAGTTATCGGCGGAGGATAAAATGTGCGTCATCTCCCGCAGCGACATTACAAGAGCGCATAAAATTCAAATCAATCCGCGACAACATCTGAGGGAGCGATCAAAGGCACGTTTGTACTACAGCAACATACCGGCAGCGCGATTTGGGGCGTAATTGCCGCGACAACATACCGGCGGTGACATAAATTTCAAAAAGTGTCAGCCGAAGCGAAGCGTAGGCTGACCGGTTCCGTCAGCGGTGTCGCTCGGAGCGAAGC
>JAIDPG010000127.1 GCA_029062865.1 Oscillospiraceae bacterium | reverse complement strand
CAATAAGGCGCTCCTCCAGAATATGCAAGGGCTTTTGGGCGAGGAGCACGGGCTGAAAAGCACGATTTTCAATCTGATAGTCGCGTCGATCATCATAATTGTCGACGCGGCGATACAGATTTACGAGTTCACCTCGGGCGTAGAATTGTAAGAAAGGGGAATTTATATGGCAATGATGTGGGCGGGAAGGTTTTCCAAAGAGGTTGACGCTAAGGTAAACGCGTTCAATTCCTCGATAGCCTTTGACGCGAGAATGTACAAGCAGGACATCGCGGGGAGCATCGCGCACGCGACAATGCTCGGCGAGCAAGGCATAATCACTATGGAGGACAGCTTGACGCTTATCGGCGGCTTGAAGGAAATTCTCGCGGACATTGAAAACGGCAAGCTGGAGTTCGACCCGAACGCCGAGGACATTCATATGTTTATCGAGGCGGAGCTTACAAAGCGCCTCGGCGACGTAGGCAAGCGGCTTCACACGTCGCGATCGCGTAACGACCAGGTGGCGCTTGACATACGCTTGTATCTCCGCGACGAGATAAAGGCAATCAAAAAGCTTATCAAGGAGCTTATCGAAACGATCTGCAAGATCGCCAAGGGGCACGCCGACACGATAATGCCGGGTTATACTCATCTGCAAAGAGCGCAGCCGATAACCTTCGGTCATCATTTAATGGCTTATGCGCAGATGCTGCTGCGCGACATCGAGAGGTTGAACGATACCGAAAAGCGTATGAACGTAAATCCTCTCGGGAGCTGCGCGCTCGCAGGAACGACCTACAACATCGACCGCTTCCGCACCGCTTCCCTGCTTGAAATGCGCGAGCCTATGGCAAACTCGCTTGACGGCGTTTCCGACCGCGATTTCTGTATGGAGCTCGCCTCAGCGCTTTCGATCTGCATGGTTCATCTCTCGCGGTTTTCCGAGGAGATAATTATGTGGTGCTCTTGGGAGTTCAAGTTCATCGAGCTTGACGACGCGTTCTCGACGGGCTCCTCAATAATGCCGCAGAAGAAAAACCCCGACGTAACCGAGCTTATCCGCGGCAAGACCGCGCGGGTCATCGGCGACAATATGATGCTGCTCACAATGATGAAGGGGCTTCCGCTCGCCTACAACAAGGATATGCAGGAGGACAAGGAAGCGATATTCGACGCGGTGGACAACATCAAGCTCTGCCTCGTGACGTTCATTCCGATGCTCGACACAATGAAGGTCATCAAGGAGAATATGCGGAACGCCGCGGCAAAGGGCTTTATCAATGCGACGGACTGCGCGGATTATCTTGTCAAAAAGGGTATGCCGTTCCGCACGGCGTATAAGATAACCGGCGGCTTGGTGGCGCTTTGCATTTCCAAAAACACGACGCTTGAGGAGCTCCCGCTTGAGGATTACAGGCAGCAAAGCGAGCTTTTTGACAACGACGTTTACACGGCGATAAGCCTTGAAACCTGCGTCAAGGAACGCAAGTCATACGGCGGACCGTCCCCCGAAAGCATTCTGGCGCAGATCGATTTAACTCAAAGAAAGCTGGGTGAAATATATGGCTAAGGTTTACATTGACGGACAAGAGGGCACGACGGGACTTAAAATTCTTGAGCGCTTTAAGGACAGAACGGACATCGAGCTTCTTAGAATTGACGAGGACAAGCGCAAGGACAACGACGAGCGGCGGAAAATGATAAATTCTTCCGATTTTACGTTCCTTTGCTTACCCGATGCTGCCGCAAAGGAGGCTGTCACTATGGCGGACGAGAACGTCCGTATAATCGATGCTTCCACGGCGCACCGAACAAATCCCGATTGGGCTTACGGATTTCCGGAGCTGGGCGCTGATCTCCGCGAGAAGATCGCGAGATCAAACCGCGTCGCCGTGCCAGGGTGCTACGCGAGCGGCTTTGCTTCAATGGTTTATCCGCTTGTGAAGCTTGGAATAATGCCCGCGGATTACCCCGTGTCGGTTCACGCGGTATCGGGCTACAGCGGCGCGGGGAAAAAGGCTATCGCGGTTTACGAGGGCGAAAACCGTCCCGCGGAGTTTGATTCCCCGCGGCAATACGCGCTCACGCAGCAACACAAGCACCTCCCCGAGATGCAGAAGATCTGCGGACTTGAATACGCGCCGACATTTAACCCGCTTATCTGCGATTTCTTCAGCGGAATGGTAGTTTCGCTTCCGCTTCACACAAGACTTCTCGCTAAAAAATACGGCGCGGAAGACATTCGCAAGGCGCTTTATGAATATTACGCAGATTCGTTCTTTGTTCGTGTAATGCCGGACGGCGAACCAGCTGACGGGTTTATCGGCGCGAACAATTTAAGCGGGACGAACTTTATGGAAATATTCGTGAGCGGAAACGATGACAGGCTTATAATCTGCTCGCGGCTGGATAACTTAGGAAAGGGCGCAAGCGGCGCGGCGGTTCAATGCCTTAACATTATGATGGGCATTGACGAGAAAACGGGGCTTGTGTAATGCTTGAAGAGGTTACATTGCCCGAAGAGGAAATTGTAAACATTACATTTTTGAAGCGTGATGAATTTCACACGGTCACTTTCAAAAGTAAGGAGTATACCGTTGTCGGCGGTGATGATGTCGATAATCTGATCGGTGTTGACAGTCACGGCAAGGTGTGGTTTCTTGATACGGAAAATGAATTTACGTTTTATGCTTCAAAGAATTTAAAAGCCTTTGTTGATCAGCTTATGCTTTATGTGAAATGGGATCACCCCGATGATGACGCTCCATGGAAAGTGATCAAAGCAAATGTTAAGAAATTCAAGTGTGAAATATTAAAGCTTGATATGTTAGCGACATTCGGACGAAATAGTTTTTGGTCTCTGATAATTGAGCAAATCAAAGAAGGCTTTTTATAAAGAGAGGTTTTAACCATGGTTAAATTTAAAGGCTATGAATTTGTAGACGGCGGCGTTTGCGCCGCGGAGGGCTTTACCGCAGGCGGAGTTATCGCGGGAATCAAGGCGGGAAACACGACAAAGCGCGACCTCGCGATGATTTTCTGCGCGGAACGCTGCAAAACGGCGGCTCTGTTCACGTCAAACAAGGTAAAGGGCGCGCCTATACTCGTTTCAAAGGAGCATTTGAAGGACGGCTACGCGCAGGCGATAATCGTAAACAGCGGTAACGCTAACACCTGCAACCCCGACGGCGTGGAGATCGCCAAGGAGATGTGCGAGCTTGCCGCCGAGGCGCTTGACATCAGCGCGGAGGACGTGCTTGTGGGCTCTACGGGAGTTATCGGGCAGAAGCTCGATATAAAGCCGATCAGAATTATGGTGCCGACGCTCGCGAAGTCGCTTTCGGCGAAGAACAGCGGCGACGCGGTGGAGGCTATCATGACCACAGACACCCGCAAAAAAGAGGTCGCGGTTGAGTTTGAGATGAACGGCAGAAAATGCCACGTCGGCGGAATGTCAAAGGGCAGCGGCATGATAAACCCGAATATGGCAACGATGCTCGCGTTTATAACAACGGACGTTGCGATTGCGCAGGAGCTGCTCGAAAAGGCGCTCCGCAAGGTGAACGCGCTGACATACAATATGGTCTGCGTTGACGGTGACACCTCGACAAACGACTCGATATTCCTGATGTCTTCCGGGCTTGCGAAAAATAAGGAGATAATCTGCGAGGACAAGAGCTATGAGGTCTTCGTAAACGCGCTGTATGCCGTTATGATGAACCTTGCGCGCGAGACCGCCCGCGACGGCGAGGGCGCTACTAAGCTCATAGAGTGCATCGTAAACAACGCGCCGACGGAGGAGATTGCGCGCTCTATCGCGAAATCCGTTATTTCGTCGAGCCTTGTAAAGGCTGCGCTGTTCGCGGCTGACGCGAACTGGGGGCGTATTCTCTGCGCGATAGGCTACGCCGAGGGCGATTTCGAGATCGACCGCACATCGGTTGAGCTCGCAAGCGCGAAGGGCAAAATGACCGTCTGCGTAGACGGCGCGGGCATCAGCTTCTCGGAGGACGTCGCGAAGGAAATTCTCTCCGAGGACGAGGTGAAAATTCTCGTGGATCTCCACAGCGGCGAGGAAAGCGCGGTTGCTTGGGGGTGCGATCTTACGTTTGATTATGTCAAGATCAACGCGGAATACAGAACATAAAGGAACTCGCTATGGATAAGCTTCCAACACATCTTGAGAAAATACTGAACGTCACCGAACGCAGCGAAACTACCATTGACGGACAGATAGTCTGCGAATGTGGCTGTAAAACATTCGGGGTAAGATATTTCGGCGAGAATTATCCCCCGCATTGCATCGGTATGAATGAATATACCGGCAAATACGCGCTGACCGTTCGGGCAGTCTGCCGCGGGTGCGGCAAGGAATGGGAGCATAC
>JAIDPG010000126.1 GCA_029062865.1 Oscillospiraceae bacterium | reverse complement strand
GTATTTAATATGGTATTGGGATTATCTTTCGACTTGCGGTTGATTTGAATAGGTTTTGATTATAACGGTTTTCCACGCCCGCGGCGTGGAAAACCACGGGCGTGCGCGTTTCCGCGGGGATAAGAAATTATAAACCGACCGCCGTATTGCTGCCTTTTTTTGTATTATATCACAAATTTCCGAAAATTTCAATATTTTTTTGAAAAAACTCTTGACTGGTGGTCGAAAATGTGATAGGATATATTCAGGAGAAGTATGCGTGGAGGATTGCCTTCCGTGGCTCAAAACACGGTTTTAAGCAGATTTAAGCAAGCCTGCGCAGATTTTCTCAATTTGCGAATTTGTTTGACTAAAATTCGACTAACGGTCGATTTGAAAGGAGTTTATACTAATGAATCCAGCATTATTTGCGGCGATAGCGGGCGGCGTTGCCGCGACGGGCGCGGCGGCGAGCGTCATCGGAGCGTACACGCTGTTTAACCGCGTGATCCCGCGCCAGGACGAGCTTCGTGTTGATGTCGGCGAAATGGCGGACGCGAAACAGTGGGAGGAGTACATCAAGATAATCCACGCGGAAAAGGAGAAGCTGTTCGCACGTCCTTCGGAGCACGTGACGATAAAATCCCGTGACGGACTGACGCTGCACGGAGACCTTTTCTCCGCCGAAATTCCCTCAAAGCGCACGGCGGTTTTGTTCCACGGCTATACGGGCTGCGGTCTCAACGACTGCGCGACTATGGCTGAGAGCTTTATGGAGCGCGGCTTCAACGCTCTCGTAGTCGACCAGCGGTCACACGGGAAGAGCGAGGGCAAGTTCATCGGCTTTGGAATTCTCGACAGATTTGACGCGATAAAGTGGATAGATTACGCGCTTGAGCGGTTCGGCGAGAACAGCGATATCGTTCTCTACGGCGTTTCAATGGGCGCTTCGACGGTGCTTATGACAAGCGGTCTTGACGAGCTCCCAAAAAATGTCAAGGCGATAATCGCCGACTGCGCGTTCACGTCGCCGTATGACGTGTTCACTCATATTTTAAAGCGCGACTATCACCTGCCGCCCAAGCCCATTCTTGCGATAAACGAACAGATCTGCCGCGCGAAGGCGGGCTACGGCTTCCGGGACTGCACAACGCTTCAAGCCGTAAAGCGCGGCGCGTGCCCGATACTCTTCATTCACGGCAAGGAGGACAAATTCGTCCCGACCGTGATGTCCAAGCAGAATTTCGAGGCATGCACGGGAGAGAAGGAGCTTCTGCTTATCGACAATGCAGGTCACGCCGCGTCGCTCTACGAAAACAAGCCGCTTTACGAGAAAACCGTTTCGGAATTCCTTGCGAAGTATCTGTAAATGATCCGGTCGGATTTTCCCGCGCCGCAGGCGGGGAAAAACGAAAAAACTTTCTTTTATAAGGAGAAGAAATGAAAGAATTTACAATAAACGGCGCGGTCGTTCAAGGTTATCCGCTTTGCGCCGCGCAGAGGCTCCACTTCTACACGATCAGATTTTCAAAGCCGCAGGTGCTGAACATCGGCACGGGATTGTATATCAAGAACGACGTTGATTTCGACGTTTTAAAGCAGTCTATTCATCAGGCGATAAATGATATGGACACAATGCGCCTTCGCTTTATTGAGGACGAGGACGGAACACCTTATCAATATATCGTGCCGTTTGACGAGCGCGAGATCGGCTTCTTCGACTTCTCGCACTGGAAAGAGGAGGACGCGAACGAGGAAATGAAGCGCTGGACGGAAAAGCCGTTCGAGCGTTACAATGCTCCGGAAAACGTAGTCGTGATGATAAAGTTCCCGGGCGGCTACAACGGAATGTATCTTAAAGTAAACCATATGACAATGGATTCGAGCTCCATTATCGAGTTCAACAAGCGCGTACTGGAAATTTACTGCGCGAAGGTTTACGATTATCCTTATCCCAAGCCGCTCCAGCCGTATCTCAAGCAGCTTTTGAAGGATCTCGAATACGAAAAGCCCGACAACCCCGCGCATATCGCGGACGAGGAGTTCTGGAAGGCGGACATTGAAGCGAAAAACGAGCCGATGTACACCGACTTCACGGGTCCCGGCAGACTTATCACGCAGCGCCGCGAGGCGAAAAACCCGAAGCTCCGCAGCGCGTATGTCATCTCCAACTCCATGGAAGCGGACATTTCCGTTTATAACCTCGAAACAGAGCCCTCGATGCGGCTGCTGAAATTCTGCGAGGAGAACAAGGTGCCTATGGCGAGCCTTTTGTTAATGGGGCTTCGCACGGTGCTCTCGAAATTCAACAACGACGAAAAAGACGTTTGCGTCAAGACCTGCATCGCGCGCCGCGGAACGCTGCTTGAAAAGCACAGCGGCGGTACGAGGATCCACTTCTTCCCGATGCGAACGATAATCGAGCCCGAAACGACGTTTATCGACGCTATCCGCGTAATCCAGACGGAGCAGACCAAGATATTCCGCCACGCGAATTACGACCCTATCGAATACACCATGAAGCGCTCGAAGTACCGCAAATTCGCTCCCGGAGCGAGCTACGAGAGCATCTCCCTGACATACCAGCCGCTGACGCTCCGCAACGCGAGCGACGATCTGCCCGACATTGACTACAAGACGTTCTGGTATTCCAACGGCGTCGCGGGGCAGCCGCTTTATCTCACGGTTATGCACCGCCCCGAGGACAACGGTCTGAACTTCAACTTCGAGTTCCGCAAGGACGTTGTAAGCCACCACGAAATGGAATTTTTCTACTACTATCTCTGCCGCGTACTGTTCAGAGGCATAGAGGACCCGAACCGCACGGTCGGGGAAATTCTGGAAATGATCTGACAAGCACGGATTTCCCGCCGCGGGCGGGGAAATCCCGAAAGACGAAAATATAAGGAGGATTTTATTATGTTTGAAGAACTGAAAGAGCTTATCTGCAACTACGTTGAGGTCGAGCCGGAGGATATCAAGCCGGAGTCGAAGTTTATCGACGATCTGGGCTTCAATTCGTTCGATTTTGTAAGCCTGCTCGGAGAGGTCGAGGAGAAGTTCGGCGTTTCCGTAAACGAGGAGGACATTCTCGACCTCTCGACGGTTGAGGACGCTGTAAAGTATATTGAAAAGCTGAAAGGTTGAGAATATGAAAACATTGTACGATCTGGTAATCGGCGCTAAAACAAGCTTCGGCGATAAGACGTTCATCAAGGAAAAGGCGGCGGGCGATGCGATCTCCGAGAAGAGCTTCAATCAGTTTGCCGCGGATGCTCTGAGAGTGTCGGCGTTTTTGAAGGACAAATTCGGGAAGAAAATCCACGCAGGCGTTGTCGGTCCTACGAGCTACAATTATCTCGTGGGCTACATCGGCGCGATGATAGGCGGCAACACGGGCGTGCCGATCGACGCTCAGCTCTCCCCCGACGACATCGCGGAGCTTCTCGACCGCGCGGACGTTGAGGCACTGTTCTTTGACAAGAAGTTCGCGGCGGCACTTCCTGTTTTCAAGGAAAAGTGCCCGAAAATCAAGGAATACGTTCTGCTTGCTGACACGGCGGAGGACGCGACAGCGCTTGGAGAAGTCCTCGCGGAGTACTCTCCCGACACGCCCGACGAGATCCCCGCGGAGGGCGATCTCGCGGCTATTCTGTTCACTTCGGGAACGACGGGCAAAGCGAAAGGCGTTATGCTGTCGCACGGCAACTTTATGGACAACGTTTTCTGCTGCGACAACGAGGCGACGACCGAAGACGTGCTGCTGACGGTGCTCCCCATTCACCACGTTTATTGCTTCACGTGCGACATTCTGCTGTCGCTGAGATACGGCACAACGGTCTGCATCAACGATAGTCTGATGAAGGTCGCGCAGAACCTCAAGCTGTTCCAGCCGACGATAATCCTGCTCGTGCCGATGATAGTGTCTACTATTTACAAGCAGATCAAAAAGGCGTCAAAATCCTTGCCGCTTATCCCTATGAAGGTGATCGCGAAGAAGGCGTTCGGCGGGCGCTTGAAGATGATGTTCAGCGGCGGCGCGTATCTCAACCCCGACCTGCTCACGGCGTATGAGAAGCTGGGAATTACTATCGCACAGGGCTACGGAATGACGGAGTGCTCACCGAGAATAACCTCTGCCGATCTCACGCGCAAATCGGACGGCGACGTCGGAAAGATCGTCAAGGGCTGCGAGGTAAGGATCGTCGACGGCGAGATCACGGTCAAAAGCCCCTCGGTTATGCAGGGCTATTATAAGGACGAGCAGTCCACCGCCGAGACGTTAAAGGACGGCTGGCTCTACACCGGCGACCTCGGTCACACGGACGAGTTCGGACGGCTTTACATCACGGGCAGAAAGAAAAACCTCATCATCCTCTCGAACGGCGAGAATGTTTCCCCCGAGGAGCTTGAAAACAAGTTCGAGGCGGCGAACATCGCGCAGGAGCTTATGGTTTACTCCGAGGACGAAATGCTCACGCTTGAGTTGTTCCTCGGCAGCGAGCTCTACAAGGGCAAGTCCGACGAGAAGATCGCTGCGGAGATTAAGGACAAGGTAAAGGCGATAAACAAAACGCTCCCCTCCTCGAAAAATATCCACCGCATAAGAGTGCGCAACGTGGAGTTTGAAAAGACGACTTCAAGAAAGATAAAGAGAGCGCAGAGCGTTCAGGGCGAGACAATTTAACAGACACTAAACAAACAAAAAAATCCCCCGCTTCGCGGGGGATTTTTTCAATAGTATATCGTCAATTGACATCGACTTCGACGTCTGCGCTGTAATCAACGCCGTCGATCCCGAAGCCGAACAGCGCGTAGAAATCGCTCCAGTATCCGTCCATATCGGTGAGCTCCTTGAAGTTGTCGGCGTTGATGCTATCCCACATCTTGGAAACCTCCGCCTGAACGTCGTCCTGCATTTCCCAGTCGTCCATGCGGATCTGCCCCTCGCCGTCGAGGTTCAGCTCGCCGCCATAAAGCTTTCCGAACAGGCGGCGCATCTGCTCGATGCAGCCCTCGTGATTGCCCTTCGCCTTCATTACCTTATATAGGATCGAGATATACAACGGCACAATCGGAATAGCCGACGACGACTGCGTTACAAGCGCCTTGTTTACCGAAACATAAGCGCGCACGCCGTTTTCGGTGATCTTCTTCGAGGTCGCCAAAAGGTGCGCCTTCGCCCTGCCTATCGAGCCATTGTAGTACATCGGGTGAGTTATCGTCGGACCGATGTAGCTGTACGCAAGCGTCACCGCGTTATCCTCAAGAGCGTCCGCAGCTTTGAGCGCGTTTATCCAATCCTCCCAGTCCTCGCCGCCCATAACCTTGACGGTCGCTTCAATCTCCTCGTCCGTCGCGGGGTCGAGCGTTATTTCGGTTATCGCGTTGTTTCTGAGGTCTATCGTCTTGTTCGTGTAGCTTTCGCCCGTGGTTTTGAGGACGCTCTTGTAAACCGTCTCGCCGACGGTTCTGCGCGGCGCGGCAAGCGAATACACAACAAGATCGACCTTGCCGAGGTCGCTTTTGATAAGGTCGATGACTTCCTTTTTGACCTCCTCGGAGTACGCGTCGCCGTTTACGGTTTTCGCGTACAAGCCCTCAGCCGCGGCGTATTTCTCGAACGCCTTGGTGTTGTACCAGCCCGAAGTGGCGGTCTTGTTCCCCGACGCGGGCTTGTCGAACATCACGCCGAGCGTCGCCGCGCCGCACCCGAACGCCGCCGCTATTCTCGAAGCGAGCCCGTAGCCCATAGACGAGCCGATGACAAGCACCTTTTTCGCACCGTCGAGCTTCCCCTGCGCCTTTACATAATCGATCTGATCCTTAACCGCCTTATCGCACCCCACCGGGTGAGCCGTCGTGCAGATAAAGCCCCTGACCTTAGGTTCAACTACCATTTTTATACCTCCGAAATAAAATTCTATAAGAATATTATACCACATTGTGGGAAAATTTGCAAGTGGATTTTTTAATTGTACGAAATCACCTGCACCTCGATTTCGTCCGCGTTCAGATTGTCGATTATCGACGGCGGCGCGGCGTAGTGAAGCGCGCCCACAACGACGAACGTCTTGCGGCCGCCTTGGAGCTTCTCCTCGATATAGTCCGCCATTTTGCGCTGGCGTGCGGTGTACATCGCGTCGTAGTAGCTCTCATATTCGTCACGGAGAGCCTCGGGGAGGTTCGTCTCTTCCTCCTCGGCGAGCGCCTTGAGAGCGTTGATGTCGCCCTCGCGCCACGCGTTGTAGAGCATATCGAACTGCGCTTTGGTTTCGTCCTTGGAGAGCGCGAGCGTGTCGTTCAGCATAAGCATCTGAAGCTCAGATGAAACTTCCGCTTTTCTCTGATACTGCTCCTTGGCAGTCTCGATTTCTTCAACTCGCTTTCCGTGCGATTTCGCGTAGAAAAGCATAACCAAATCCGTGCCGAAATCCCCGTCATAGCCGCAGTCCTCCGCCGCTTGGCTTGACCAGAGCGAGCTCCACAGCGCGGGAATGTAGCCCTCGTAAGCGCGGTTGTAAAGCCTTTTTTTCTTGAACTTGGCGATTACGGAGTTGTAATCCTCGCCCATATAGTCCTTTACCGTCGTTCCGGGCGGGCATTGCAGCACCGCGATTGCCTCCGCGGAAGCCGCCGCATCCTGTTCGAGCGCCTGAATGTCTACCTCCACCGCCAGAGTATCGCACTCGTCAAGCGCGGCGTAAATCTCGCGCGGGTAGACCGCCTCAGGCTTGCCGACGTGCATCGAGCCTAACATATATACGACCGCGCCCGTTTCGGCGTTTTCGATTTTGTAGAACGGCGGGTGAACGTCAAACGGCGCGATTTTCTCATTGTTTTTCGCGCAGCCGGAAAACAGGATCAGAACGCCGCAGATCAGCGCGGCAAACAGTTTTTTCATAATGGTTCTCCGTTATCTTCCTTGATTTTTACCCACCCGAGCGAGCTCGCGATTCTCTCAATATTCGCGATAAGCCTCTCCCCGAAAACCCATATCTCCTGCCGCCACGGGTGACCGAGCAAGCCGTACTCGAGGTTTTCCTCGACGAAGAAATGATAATCGCCGTCTGGGAAGAACGTCGGATAATACGCGTTGTAGCCGCCGTTAAGG
>JAIDPG010000125.1 GCA_029062865.1 Oscillospiraceae bacterium | reverse complement strand
ATTCAGCGAGTTAAAGAGACACCTTGCGGAGCTTGAGGGCTGATTATTGTCTCCCCCGCGAAACGGGGGAGAATGAAAAACGTTATTTACCCCAAAATAAGGAGACAAAACTATGGATAAAAGAGCGACCCGCGAGGGTTACGGCGAGGGCTTGTGCGCTCTTGCCGAGGTTAGACCCGATCTTCTGGTGCTGGACGCGGACTTGGCGGCGGCAACCAAAACAGGAATATTCAAGAAAAAGTACCCCGAAAAGCACTTCGAGTGCGGTATCGCCGAGGCGAACATGATGGGCGTCGCGGCGGGCATCGCGACAACGGGCAAGCTGGTTTTCGCTTCGAGCTTCGCGATGTTCGCGGCGGGGAGAGCGTTTGAGATAATCAGAAACTCTATCTGCTACCCGAAGCTGAACGTTAAGATCGGCGCGACGCATGGCGGCATTTCCGTCGGCGAGGACGGCGCGACGCATCAGTGCAACGAGGACATCGCGTTAATGCGCGCGCTGCCGAATATGACGGTGATAAACCCCGCCGATTACGTTGAGGCAAAGGCTGCGGTTGTCGCGATGGCGGATTTTGTCGGGCCGACATATCTCCGCTTCGGGCGGCTCGCCGTGCCGATCTACAACGACGAGAAGACGTATAAGTTCGAGGTCGGCAAGGGAATTACGATAAAGGACGGCAAGGACATCACGATAATCGCGACGGGGCTTATGGTCGCCGAGGCAATGGACGCGGCGAATGCCCTCCACGAGCAGGGGATAGACGCGCGTGTAATCAACATCCACACGATAAAGCCCATTGACCGCGACGTCATCATTAAAGCCGCGAAGGAAACGGGAAAAATCATCACGGTGGAGGAGCACACCGTCATCGGCGGGCTTGGCTCGGCGGTCGGCGACGTGGTGCTGGAGGAGTGCCCCGTGCCCGTAATAAAAATCGGCGTGAACGACGTGTTCGGGCGCAGCGGCGCGGCAAAGGAGCTCCTGAAGGACTACGGTCTTTGCGCGGAGAATATCGTCGCGGTAACAAAGGCGGCGCTTGGCAGATGATAGAGTGGACTTGGGTTGAAAACAGCGTATTGTACAACGATTCGCCGTATGTTCCGCCGCGTGAGATCTTTCAAGCGGCGTGCGATGAGCTGGGGCGTTATTTCACCCAAAACGGCGCGAAGTACACAAAATCGAACCGCAAAATCAAGTGGAACCTCGGCGCGGCGCGGCTTGAGGCGGCGTTCTGGTCGTCGCACAGCAATATTGCGGGGGAGTGGGTAAATCTCGAGATCGTTTCGAGCATTTACGCCGTCGATAAAAACGATCTTGATAAAAAAGGCTATATCTACGCCGATATCCGCCCCCAAAGCTATAATGTGTACAAAATTGACAACGCGAAATTCACGGAGATAATCGAGTATTTGAACGGCATTTTGGAAACGGCGCGGCTGTTCAATTCCAAAGCGGGGATAAGGCAATTTCTCGCGGAGCGCTCTGTAACAGAGGCGAAGTTCCTGAACAAGCACCCGAACAACCACGCGTTTTTTGAGAGACTTCCGGAGGTTCAACCGCAATGATAAAGGAACTTGTCCACGACCCAATATTTCTGGCGCAGAGTTCCGAGCCTGCCGACGAAAGCGACATGCAGACGGCGCAAGATCTCCTCGACACGATAACCGCCCACAAGGAAGCCTGCGTCGGAATGGCGGCGAATATGATCGGCGTTTTGAAGCGTATCATCGTTTTCGCGAACGGCAACGGCGAGTTCGAGATAATGTATAATCCCGAGATCGTTAAGTGTTCGGGCGCGTTCCAAACCGAGGAGGGCTGCTTGTCCTTGCTCGGAGACCCGCGCCCCGTCAAGCGCTTCAAAAGCATCAAGGTCAAATTCCAAAACGCCGAGTTCAAGGAGCGCTTCAAAACCTTCACGGGATTTACCGCGCAGATAATCCAGCACGAGATTGATCATTGCAACGGAATTCTGATATAATCAAAAAATCCCCTGCTTTTACAAAGGGGATTTTCCGCATTGTAAAGCCAAATTCCGCAAAGCGCAACCGCGGGTTTACAAATTGAAAGCCGCCGGTTGGTGGAATGTAACCTCCGAAAATGATAAAATAAAGACAACGGAACGGGAATTCCCGCCGAATTTTTATAAGGAGTGAACAAAATGATTTTAGCGGACAAACTGATACTCCTCCGAAAGAAGAGCGGAATGTCGCAGGAGGAGCTTGCGGAGAAAATGAACGTGTCGCGGCAGGCGGTTTCAAAATGGGAGGGCGCGCAGAGCATCCCCGACCTCGATAAGATCCTGCAGCTTTCCGAGCTTTACGGCGTAACGACCGACTATTTATTAAAGGACAGCGTCGAGGCGGAGGAATTTGTTGGAAAGGACGCGCCCGAAAGCGTCCGCAAGGTTACGCTTGAAGAAGCGAACGAGTATCTTGCGCTTCGGAAAACCGCGTCTGTGCGCATAGCTTTCGCGACGTTTTTGTGCGTTTTAGCGGTGATCCCGCTGATAATTATGGGCGGCGCTTCGGAGCTTCCCGAGCCGCCGTTCTCGGAAAACTTCGCGGGCGGCGTGGGGACAATAATAATGCTGGTCATTGCGGCGGCAGCGGTCGGGATTTTCGTTTTCACAAGAGCGCAAAGCGAGAAATACGATTTTCTCGAAAAAGAGCCGTTTGAAACGGAATACGGCGTTACGGGCGTGGTTAAGGAGCGCCAAAAGGAATTCCGCGGCAAGTATGTGAAATTCAACGTCATCGGAACATGCCTTTGTGTGTTGTCGCCCGCGGCGCTGTTCGCGGCGGCGATAAAGGACAACGATTTCTTTTCCGTAGTAATGCTTGGCGTAATGCTGCTTGTCGCGGGTGTCGGAGTTACATTTCTCACGATTGCGGGAGTAAGAAACGCCGCTATGGATAAGCTGCTCAAAACGGGCGAATTCTCCGAGGAGAGAAAGGCGGAGAAAAAGAAGAAAAGTCGCATAAAGGGAACGATCTCCACGATTTACTGGATGATCGTAACGGCGGCATATCTGCTGTGGCTTTTCCTTGACAAGAACATCAACTCGCTTTCGTGGGTGATTTTCCCCGTCGCGGGAGTGCTGTTCCCCGCGGTGCTCGGAATAATCAGCCTTGCGGAGCGCAAACCGCAAGATAAAGATAAACTATAAAGAAAAGCCCTCTCAATACGAGAGGGCTTTCAAATTTTAATTCTTAACAAAGTTCCAAGCGTCGCGGCACATATCCTCAAGTCCCTGCTCCGCCTTCCAGCCGAGCTCCTTTTCGGCGAGCGACGGGTCGCAGAGGCACTCCGCAACGTCGCCGTCGCGGCGAGAGCCGAACGTGACGTTAAAATCCACGCCGTTCACGCGCTTGAACGTGTCGATTATTTCCTTGACGGAATGTCCGTGCCCGGAGCCGAGGTTGTACGCCGAGCATCCGCTCTCAGTCTCGCGAGCCTTCCTTACCGCCGCAACGTGACCTTTTGCGAGATCCTCAACGTGGACGCAGTCGCGAACGCACGTGCCGTCGGGCGTCGGGTAGTCGTTCCCTGCTATCTGAAGCTCCGCGCTTTTTCCGAGCGCCGCCGCGGAGATCGCCGACATCAGGCTGTCCGAGCGCCCGCTGATATCCTCCCCGATAAGCCCGCTCTTGTGAGCGCCCATTGTGTTCAGATACCGCAGCAACACAAACGTCCAGACCTTGTTGGCGTTGTACATCTCACGGCAGAGATTTTCGATAATCAGCTTTGTAGAGCCATACGGATTAGTCGCCAGAAGCCCTGAGTTTTCAGAATTTTCGCAAACCGCCGTCGAGCTGAAAATAAACTTCGTGCAGCCGTATTTCCGCATAGTTTCCAGAATATTAAACGCCCCGCGGAGATTATTTGAATAGTATTTCAGCGGGTGCTTCACGCTTTCGGGAATGCTCTTGTAGCCCGCGAAGTGAATAACCTGCTCGATCTCGTTCTCGTCAAAGATCCTGTCGATGCTGCCGATTTCGAGCATATCCGCCTCGTAGAATTTTAATTTCCTGCCCGTGATTTGTTGTATGTTGTCAATCGTTCTGGAGCTTGAGTTAAAAAAGTTGTCGAAAACGATTATATCTTCCCCCGCGTTAAGAAGCTCAACGCAGGTGTGAGAGCCGACATATCCCGCCCCTCCGCTGATAAGAACAGCCATAACGACACCTCCGATTAAAAGAATATCTGCTTGCAGAAAATTATTTCAACCGCTTCTCCCCGCCGCAGGCGGGGAGAAGCGCAGGTTTATTTGCGTTTTTTTGAATGAATACATTTTTATTGTACCACATTTTTTTTTATTTGTCAATTGTTTTTGAGGGAATTTCAAAAAAATGTTGTATCTAAGGCGAGTTTTGAATAT